>JACDEA010000234.1 GCA_013816725.1 Actinomycetota bacterium | reverse complement strand
GCACCCGGGATCTCTGAGGCCAAGCGGTTGGCGACCGAGTAGTAGGACTCCGGATGGTCCGGCGCCACCGCCGTCGGGCACACCAGCACCTCGGCGCCGTAGGCCCGCAGGAGCGCGATCTTCTCGGCGCTCATCTTGTCGGGCATGACGAAGACGCAGCGGTATCGACGGCGCGCCGCCACGATGGCCAGCCCGACGCCGGTGTTGCCCGAGGTGGGCTCGACGATCGTGCCGCCCTCCTGCAACAACCCGGCGGCCTCGGCCGCGTCGATCATGGCGACCGCGGGTCGGTCCTTCACGCTGCCGCCGGCGTTGAGGAACTCCAGCTTGCCGATGACCTGGCACGTGACGTCCCGGGCCATGCGGTCGAGCCGCACCAACGGCGTGTTGCCGACCAGGTCGAGCAACGAGTCGGCCACCTCCATAGGGGCGCCGGGGTCGGTGGCGGGCAGCACGCGCACGCCGTCGTCGGGTCGGCCGCTGTCGGCGTAAAGCGTGACTGGTAGCCCGGCGCGGTGCAGCGCGTTGGCCACGACGTCGCCGCCGGCGCCGACCACGCCTACGTCGCGGGGGATCCGCGTCCGCAGTTGGGCGAGCAGTTGCGCCGACACCGTGGCGTCGGGAACCCGGGTGACGTGGAGCGCTCGGGCGATCAGCCGGCTCGGCGGGTCGACATCGCCCACCACCACGAGTACATCCACACGCCCGACGGTAATAGTTCCGGGGTCATGCCCGAGCTACCCGAGGTCGAGTTCTACCGGAAGCTGTCCGAACGCGTCCTCGACCGCCCGATCAAGGGCGTCGATGCACCCGACGCCTGGTACCTCAAGCGGGGCGCGACCGCCCGTTCCCTCCGCGCCGGCCTGCGGGGCCGCGCGTTCGTGGCGGCGCGTCGCATCGGCAAGCTCCTGTTGCTCGACGGGTCCGACGGCACCCCGACGCTGGGTCTGCATTTCGGGATGAGCGGGCGACTCATCGTCGATGGCGTGGCCGGCGTCGACGACCTGATGTACGCCAGTAACAAGGACCTCGGCGCGTGGGACCGGTTCCGGGTGCGGTTCAGCGACGGCGGTGACCTGCGCATGCGCGATCCGCGCCGCCTCGGCGGCGTCGAACTGGATCCCGACGAAGAGCGTCTCGGTCCCGACGCGCTGATGGTGTCGGCCGGGGAGTTGGCTCGCATCCTCGGCGTGAGCAACGCGCCGGTGAAGGCCCGGCTGATGGATCAGGCCCGACTGGCGGGCGTCGGGAATCTCATCGCCGACGAGGTCCTGTGGCGCGCCGGCGTCGACCCCCGCCGCCCGGCGTCGGCCTTCGATTCCGCCGAGGTGAAGCGCCTGCATCGCCACCTTCGCAAGACGATCGCCGATTTCCTGGATCGAGGCGGCTCGCACACCGGCGACCTCCTGCCCCATCGGGTGCGGGGCGGCGTCTGCCCGAAGGACGGCGTTTCTCTCGAACGGGCGCAGGTCGGCGGCCGCACGACCTACTGGTGCCCAACCCACCAGCGGTAATCCGATGGCGCGGCGCGCCTTCTACCGGTAGACCGGCGGCATGCCCTTCTTCGTGACGGTCTTCCGTGTCCGCGGCCTTACCGGCCGTCCGCGGGCAGCATTTTCTGCGTAGCGCTCGCCTCGCCTCGCAAATCGTCAAGGACGCGCACGTGCAGCCCGACGCGCTCGTCTTCGACATCGGCGCCGGGTTCGGCCGGCTGACGAGGCCCCTACTCGAGACCGGCGCCCGAGTGATCGCCGTCGAGATCGACGCCAAGCTGGCCCGCAGCCTCGAGCGGCGCTACCCAGACGCACGCGTCGTTTGCGGCGACGCGCTGCGGATCCCGTTACCCCGCAGGCCGTTCAGCGTCGTGGCCAACCTGCCGTTCGCCATTAGCACGGCGATGCTGCGCCGGCTGCTCGGCACGCCGCATCTCGTGCGAGCCGACCTCATCGTCGCCCGAGGCTTCGCCCTAAAAAGTGGGCTGCCGGTGACACGGTGGGTGCCGCGCCACGCATTTGCGCCGCCGCCGTCGACTGACTGCGCGGTGGTGACACTCTCCGGGAACTAGCGGGGGACCTCGACCCAGGCCTTGTCCTTGTCGACGCGGACGTCGCCGGGGAGGCCGAGGACGCGCTCGCCCAGGATGTTGCGCATGATCTCCGACGTACCGCCTTCGATGGAGTTGGCCCGTGAGCGCAGGAACGCCTTGCGAACATCCCCGGAACCGAGGTTCGCCTCCTCGGGCCGCAGCATCTCGTAGCTGCCGTAGAGGCCACCGTCCATGCCGAGCAAGTCGATGCACAACTCGTAGATCTTCTTGTTCATCTCGGCGCCGGCCAGCTTGCCCGTCGAACCCTCGGGGCCCGGTACCCCCACCGTGCGGAGTTGGTGGGCGCGGATTCCCGTCAGCCTGATCGCCTCGGCCTCGACCCACAGTTTCATCAGGCGGTCCTTCAGTACCGGGTCCTTGCGGGGCGTTGCCTTCCACAAGTCGATGGCCTCGCTGATCGTGCCGGCGCCGCGGGCCGGCGCACCACCGCTCAAGGCGACGCGCTCGTTCATCAGCGTCGTCAGCGCGACCCGCCAGCCGTCGCCCACGTCGCCGAGCCGTTCGGCGTCGGGGATGCGGGCGTCGGTGAAGTACACCTCGTTGAACTCCGCTTCACCGGTGATCTGGCGCAGCGGCCGGACCTCGACCCCCGGCCCGTGCATGTCGACGACGAAGTACGTCAAGCCCTTGTGCTTGGGCTGCTCGGGATCGGTGCGGGCGACGAGCATGCCCCACCGGGCCACGTGGGCCAAGGTGGTCCACACCTTCTGACCGTTGACGACCCACTCGTCGCCGTCGCGTACGGCGCGGGTCGACAGCGAGGCGACGTCGGAGCCGGCGCCGGGCTCGCTGAAGAGCTGGCACCACACCTCCTCGCACGTGAAGTTCGGACGGAGGTACCGACGCTTCTGCTCCTCGCTGCCGTGGGTGAGAACCACCGGCGCGCCCATCCCGACGCCGATGGGATTTCTGGCGAAGTTGCTCGGCGCGCCCACGCGGCGCAACTCGGTACCGACGATCTCCTGGAGTTGGGGTGACACCCCGAGCCCGCCGTAGCCCTCCGGGAAGTGGACCCAGGCCAGCCCGACGTCGTACTGCGCGCCCCAGAACTCGTGCGGGTTGCCCTTGGGGTCACTGTTGGCGAGCAGCTTTTCCAGTTGCTCGCGGACCAACGTGTCTTCGCTCACCCGGCGAACACTATTCGTCGAGCAGCCCCAGGACCGCCTGCTCGATGACGTCGCGCTGGTCGGGGTCGCCCAGCGCGGCGAGGATGGTCGCGCCGCCTCGGAAGCGGTCGATCACGCGGGGGTCGACGTAGGACGAGCGGCATACGGCGGGTGTGTTCCCGAGATAGTGGGAAACCTCCTGGAAGCACCGTACGAGCGCGCGCTTGCGCGACGTGACGCCGCCCAGCGCTTCGGCCGACACCGACAACGCGGTAGCAGCGAGGACCGTGGCATTCCAGGTGCGGAAGTCCTTGGCCGTGAAGTCGCCGCCGCCGAACTCCTTGATGTAGGCGTTGATGTCGGCCGACCTCACGTCAACCCAGCGGGTGCCCTGCTTCCACGCCAGCAACTCGGGCGATCCACCGCGTCGGGCCTTGAGCATCGCCACCACCTCGGCCACGTCGGCGTCGACGACACATTGGAGCCGCCGTTTTCCGCCCTTGGCGACGTAGTCGAAAGTCACCACGTCGCCGACGACCTTGGCGTGGCGTTTGCCCATCGTGGCCAGGCCGTACGTTTCGTTCTCGGCCGCGTACCCTTCGCCGCCGATTCGGAAGAACCCGAGGTCGAGGAGGCGGACCGCGCACGCCAGCACGCGGTTCCGCGTGAGGCCCTCCTCGGCGAGGTGCTCGGCGCAGAAGTGGCGGATCTTCGGCAAGGCTCGGCCGAACTCGAGCATGTGATCGAACTTCTCGACGTCGCGCCGCTTGCGCCACTCGTCGTGATACCGATACTGGCGGCGGCCCTTGGTATCGACGCCCACGGCTTGGAGGTGGCCGCGCTCGTCGGGACAGATCCATACGTCCTCCCATGCCGGCGGGATGACGAGGGCCTGGATGCGTTCGAGGGTGGCCCGATCGCGGACGGGCGTCCGGTCGGGCGCGATGTAGCTGAACCCGCGGCCGCGCCGCACGCGCCGGATCCCCGGACGGGAGCTGTCGGCGCGACGCAGGCGGGCCATGCCCCCGCCTGTACCCCGACAATCGAGTGGCTAATTCCCGAGCAGCTGGTAGACGGGGTTGAGGACGGCGAACCGGCCGTGGTGATCGGCCACGCGACCCTCCACCGCGATGCGTGCCCCGGGCTCGATGCCGGCGATGCGCCGCCGGCCCAGGAACACCACGACGATGCCGCCGGTGTCATCGACGACCATGCACTCGAGGCTGGGCACACCGCCGAGCGGTTGCACGCGCACCGAATGAATCGTGCCGACAACCTTCACCAGCTGGCGCCATTGCGCGTTGGCGCACGGGGTGACGCCGCTGCTCGGGTGCAGCGGTACGT
>JACDEA010000233.1 GCA_013816725.1 Actinomycetota bacterium | reverse complement strand
CCCTGGCTGAGCAGGCCGCGGCCGGTCGCCCGCCGCAGGTCGCTGAAGATACCGAGGTGCTCATAGACCGCCCCGATCTGGCGGTAGCGCCGGACGAGGCGGCGGCCGGCCATGGCCGCGCCGTGCTCGACGACGGCGTCGGGGACATAGGCCAGAGCGTGGCCGTCGTCGAGAAGGCGTTTGGCCACGCCGATGTCCTCGAACGTCGGGATGTCCTCAGGAAAGCGGGTGCGCCGGAGGACGTCGGCGACGAACGCCGAGGTGACGTCGGAGAAATGGAACGCCCGCAGTCCGAGCCGGGCGATATCGGCCTTGGTCTTGATCTCGGGCTCGTCCGGGTAGAGGAACCCGAACGTGGCCTCGCGCTCGGCGTCGCCCCCCGGCGGGCGCTGGCGGCCGTAGGCGGCGACCGCCGCACCGCCGACGAGGGGCGCGGTGAGTGCGCTGAGCCAGCCGTCACCCATCGGATGGGCGTCCTGGGACAGGTAGACGATGAGGGGCGTCGTGCAGGCGTCGGCCGCCCGGTTCCGGGTGGCGCCGTGGCCGAACTCGGCCGGGGCGATGGCCTCCCATCTGTCGACCGCCGCCTGGATGGCGGCGTTGTTTGGCCGGGTGGAGTCGGCGCTGCTGTCGATGGCGGCGATGGTGACGGGGCCGCCGTAGACCTGGCGGCGCACGAGGGCCGGGGTGGCCGCGTCGTAGTCGGTGGGCTCATAGACGAGCAGCACCACGGTGACCGCCGGCTCCGGCGGATCGGGCGGCGGGTTAGAAGGCGCCGTGGCCGCGCAGCACGGTGGGAATCGTGCGCACGAGGATGCCGAGATCGGTGGTCAGCCGGCATTCCTGGGCGTAGGCCAGGTCGAGCTGGATGCGCTGGCGATACGGCAGCAGCGAGCGCCCCGACACCTGCCACACGCCGGTGAGACCCGGGCGCGACCGGAAGATGAAAGGGGCCTGGTCACCGTAGAAGCGGTCCCACTCGTGCCGGGTGACCGGGCGGGGACCGACGAGGCTCATCTGTGCGCTCAGGACGTTGAGCAGCTGGGGCAGCTCGTCGAGGCTGCTCTTCCGGAGCACGCCGCCGAGACGGGTGACCCTGGGATCGCGGCGGAGTTTGATGGTTTCGGCGAACTCACGGTCGGCGTCCGCCTCGCCTTGGCGCAGCTCGGCCAGCTGCGCCTCGCTGTCGCGCACCATCGTGCGGAACTTGATGATCGAGAAGTCATTACCGTCGGCCCCGATACGGGTCGACCGGTAGAGGACGGGACCGCCGTCGGTGACCACGATGGCGAGCGCGATGAGCAGCCCGACCGGGATGGCGATCGGGAGCATCACGAGCACGAACGCGATGTCCAGCACGCGTTTGCCCACACTCAAGTAAGCGGTTGCCCCGCCTTCGGCTCCCACGGCGGGGGAGCATACGTCCTGGCGGACACCGCGCCGAGGACCCTCAGCGTCAGGTCGACGCGATGTCGAGCCCGAGTCGGGCGGCGTGGAAGGCCAGCTCGTCGGCATAAAGGTCCACATACCGCGAAATGGACCGGCCGGCGTGGCCGACGTCGACCTCCCGCCGGATGAGGATCGGGCGGTCGCCCGTCGTGGCCGATTGCAGGGCGGCGCACATCTTGCGGGCGTGGTTGGGGTCGACCCGCGTGTCGGATTCGAAGACGGTGAACAGGACAGCGGGGTAGGCGGTACCCGGTTCGACCCGGTGGTACGGCGAGTACCCGAGCAGCCACTCGAATTCCTCCGGCTCTTCGACCGCGCCGTATTCGTCGTTCCAGGTCTGGCCGAGACCGAACTGTTCGTAGCGGATCATGTCGAGGAGCGGCGCGCTGCACAGCACCGAGGCGAAGAGGTCGGGGCGCTGGGTGACCATCGCGCCCATGAGGAGGCCGCCGTTGCTGCCGCCGCTGATCCCCAGGTGCGCCGGATCGGTCCAGCCGTTGGCGACCAGCGACTCCGCCGCGGCGATGAAGTCGTCGAACACGTTCTGCTTGTTGCCCCGCATGCCGTCGCGGTGCCACTGCTCGCCCTCCTCGTTGCCGCCGCGGATGTTGGCCACCGCGTAGACGCCGCCGGCCTCCACCCAGGCGAGCGCGGCGCTGCGGTATGCCGGCGCCATGTCGACGCCGAATCCCCCGTAGCCGTAGAGGATCGTGGGACGTCGCCCGTTGGGGGTCGTCGTGTCGTTGTGCAGCACGAACAGGCGGACGTCGGTGCCGTCCTTGGACTGGTAGGTGACCTGCTCGGCGACGACGCCCTTCACCTCGACCGCGCCGGGCGGGTCGGCCCACGTTTCGAGCCGCTGCGACGCAACGCCGTAGTGAAGGACCCGGTACGGGGTGACGAAGTCGGTGTAGCCGATCCACACGTCGTCGCCCCCCTCGGCCCGGGTCGCTATATCCGCGCTGCCGAGACCGGGAAGGTCCACCCGCCCGCGGGTTGCTCCGCTGACCTTGTCGACCAGCGTTACCTCGCTGACGACGTGACGGGTGTGCACGCCGACGATGGCGTCGGCGGTGATCGCGTAGCCGGTCAGGACGGCGCCGGACTCAGGGATCACGTCGCGCCAGTTCTCGGGCTGCGGGTGCTCGGGGTCGGTAACGACGAGGCGCCAGCGCGGCGCGTCGCGATTGGTCATGACGTAGAGGCGACCATCGAGCGGATGTACAACGGGCGACGACGTATCGGCATCCTCTGCCTCGAGAATCGTGGTGAACGTCAACTCCGGGAAGGTGAGGTCGGCGATGTACACGTCGCTGCGGGGCGCGGTGCCCAGCCAGCGGCCGACGATCAGCCAGCGGCCATCGTGCGACACCGACGCCGCGTAGTACGCCGTCTTGTCGTCGCCGTCCCCGAACACCAACTCGTCGGCCGCCGGGTCGGCGCCGACGCGGTGGCGGTACACGCGGCGGTGGAACTGGTCCTCGCCGGCGGGGACGGCGTTGGGCGGCAACCGCCGGACGTAGAAGAACTCCTCCCCGCCAGGCATCCAACCGATCGGCGTGTAGCGGGTGCGGTCGATCGGGCCGTCGACGAGGTCGCCGCTGGCCACGTCGATCACCCGCAACGTGCTCTCCTCGTCGCCGCCGGTGCTGAGCAGGTAGGCGAGGCGGTCGCCCTCGATCGACGGCGCCCAATCGTCGAGGGTGATGGTGGCGTCGGCCGACAGCGCGTTCGGGTCGACGAGCGCCCGTTCGGTCCCGTCGCCGTCGCGCAACCACACTGCGGCGTGCTCCTCGTCGGGCTGGCGCCGGAGGAAAAAGCTGCGGGCGCCCCGGACCGACGGCGGGCCGATCACGCCGGGGATCAGGTCACGCAGGCGCTCGGCCAGGCGGTGACGGCCCGGTAGCGCGGCCAGGTAGGGCTGGACGAGCGCGTCCTGCTGCGCGCTCCACTGCTTCGTGTCCTCGCCCGTCGGGTCCTCGAGCCAGCGGTACGGGTCGGCCACCTCGTGCCCATGGATCACGTCGACGATGTCGAGGCGCTTGGCGTCGGGATACTGCATGCTCGCCATAGGCCCGTCCTATCGCATTCGGTGGCCGAACCGACAGTCAAATCGCGGGCCATAGCCCGCTATTTGACTGTCACTACGACTCGGGCCGCTGAGTACGTCGAGTGGGGGCGGTGGGATTCGAACCCACACTGGCGGGTGTTTGAGACCCGTTCCTCTGCCGGTTGGGATACGCCCCCGAGGTGATCGAGGTTACCGGCGCAACTAGCCTGGCTCGCATGGGTCGCCGTAAGCGTCGCAAGGAAGCCAAGACCGCCGCCAAAGAGGCTGGAGGCACGTTCAAGAAGAAGCGTCACCGCCTGCGCAAGCTGATGGTGCTCGGATCAGTGGCCGGCGGGATCGCCGCGTGGCGCCAGCGTCAACTGGCCGAGAACGAAACCAAGTTCGGCAGCGCGCGCTAGTGACCTGTATCGAAGGGGTGTGTACACGCCCCTTCGATACAGGTCATCGCTGAAGTTCAGTCGCCGAGCGCGGCGAGGAGATTCTTCGGCGTGTCCTTGGGGCTGACCTTGTACCAGGCGTCGGCGATCTTGCCCTTCCCGTCGACGAGGAACGCCGAACGGACGATGCCCATGTACGTGCGCCCGTACATGCTCTTCTCGGCCCATACGTCATAGGCCTCGGCCACGGCGTGGTCCTCGTCGGCCAGCAGCGGGAAACCGAGTGCGTACTTGGCGTCGAACTTGGCCTGCTTGGCCGGCGCGTCCGGGCTGATCCCCACGATCGCGGTGTCGCCGATGTCGCTGGCGATGTCGCGCAACCCACACGACTGCTGGGTACATCCCGGCGTGTCGGCCTTCGGGTAGAAGTACACGAGCACCTTCCGACCCTTGAAGTCGCTCAGCTTCCGCTTGGCGCCCGTCTGATCGGGCAGGTTGATGGCGGGGGCCTTGTCACCTGACTTGAGCGGCATGACGAGGAGGCTAGGCCAACCCCCTCGGTACGCTTCGGCGATGGCGACGGCGACGGCCCCAGCGTCGATCACACTCGAGACCGGCGTGACGCTGTCCTATGCGGAGCGCGGCGACGGCTCGCGACCTCCTGTCGTGCTGCTGT
>JACDEA010000232.1 GCA_013816725.1 Actinomycetota bacterium | reverse complement strand
CCGCGGCATGGGCGGCCGACGGGCGGCTGGCCCGCTCCGGCGCTGCCGGCCTGGCCGAGCTGGTCGACGACGCCGTCCCGTTCCTGCACGACCTGGCCCACCGCGGTGTGCGCGCCGCGGTCTTCGAGGGTGTGGGTTAGCCCTTCTTCTCTTCCTTCACGACGATGATTCGGCCCGTCATCGTCGCGTGAACGTCGCAGCGGAAGCCGTAGGCCGCCGGCACGTTCAGGGTGACCTTGAGCTGGTCCGACGACGGCCCCGGCTTGATGTCGGTCTTGATCTCGCCGGCGGTACCGCCCGACAGGTGGAAGCTGTGGGCGATCGTGTCGTCGTTCTTGAACGTGATCGTCAGCTCCTTGCCGGCGGCGGCGGTGAGCTTGTCGGGCGAGAAGGCGGTGTTCTTGGCGGTGACGGTCAGGTCCGTCAGTGGCGGGCCGCTGGCGTCGTCGGCGCCCAAGCTGGGGTTCTGACCCCGCCCGCACGCCGGGATGAGACCGCAAACCACCGCGAGGATGATGACCAGACGCCGCATCCCGTGCACGCTATTCCGCTATGGCCGTGAGCTGGGAGCTGCCGGGGTCGCGCTGGGGGCGGCGTGCCCTGATTTACCGGACGGCGGCGCGCGTCGCTGCTCGGTACGGGCGCGGAAAGGTTCCCGGGTTGTCGCCATTGCCTCTCGACGTGTGTCATGAACGCGGCGCGGCCGATCTCTACCGCACCGCGGTGCACCTCCGCGCCGGCTTCCTCAAGTTCGGCCAGTTCGCCTCGGCCCGCCCCGACTTGCTCCCCGATGCCTACGTGCGTGAGTTGTCGAAGCTGCAAGACCGGGTGCCGCCGGCGCCGGCCGACGCGGTGCGGCGCATCATCGCCGAGGACGTCGGCCGGCCCGACGAGTTGTTCAGCCAGTTCGACGCTGACTCGGCGTCGGCCGCCTCACTGGCGCAAGTGCACCGAGCCGTGCGCGTCGACGGCCGCCCGGTGGCCGTGAAGGTCCAGTACCCGCGCGTCGCCGAGATCGTGCCCGGTGAAGCGCGCGACACCCGGCGCCTGCTGCAGCTCGTCGCCCGGTTCGTCCGCACCGTCGACCTGCCGACCATCGCCGGCGAGCTGGAGCGGGTGATCCTCGAGGAACTGGACTACGTCAACGAAGCGGCCAACATCGAGCGCTTCGCCGCCAACTTCGCCGACGAACCGCAGATCGTCATCCCCGGCGTGCACCACGACATCTCGAAGGGGCGCGTCCTCGTAATGGATTGGGTCGAGGGCGAGAACCTGGCCCGGGCGCTGGCCGCCGCCAGCCAGGACACCGCCGACGCGGCCACGCGCCTTCTCGTCGACGCGTTCCTCAAGCAGATCCTCGTCGATGGCTTTATCCACGTCGACCCGCACCCCGGGAATTTCCTCCTCCAAGGCGAGGGCGATGCGCTCGGCATCGTCGACTTCGGCGCCTGCGCCGCGATAAGCGAGGCGACCCGTCTCGGGCTCTGCGACCTGTACGAAGCGGGCATCACCGCCGACGTCGGCGCTGCCGCGCGGGCGCTCGACGCGCTGGGGTTCCGCACCCGGTCGGGCGACGTCGGCTCGCTCGTCGCCTGGGCCAGCCTGTTCGATTCCGACGAGTCAGATGAGGACCGCGAGGCGAACTGGAACAAGCTCACGACCGCTGCTCGCGAGGACCCATTGGTCAAGCTGCCCGCCGAGCTGATCATGGTGGGCCGGGTGCTGATGGTGCAGACGGGCCTCGTCGGCCGCATAAGGCCCCGGTGGTCGATGGAGGACCTCATCAAGAACCGCCTTTCAGAAGCGCGGGCCCGCTAGGTACCATCGCCATACGGGAGCTCGGACCGGGCTGAGAGGGCCGCTAGATCGGCGGCCGACCGTTGACCTGATCCGGGTAATGCCGGCGGAGGGAGAACAGATGGCGGATTCGACCACCGCTTCTCAAACAAGCACCGCGTCTCAGACAAGCACCGTTTCTCAAACAAGCAGGGTTTACGTGGGCGAGATGCGCGTGCCGTTCCGGGAGGTAGCGCTGACGAATGGCGAGACCTTCCGGCTCTACGACACGGGCGGACCCGGTTCGGAGCCGACGGCGGGCCTGGCCCCGCGACGGCTCGAGTGGGTCCTCGGTCGAGGCGACGTCGATGAGTACGACGGGCGTCCCTCTTCGTTGCGTGACGACGGGCGTTCGGCCGCGACCCGCGAGGTCGAGCGCTGGGACGGCCAGCGTCGACGGCCGCTACGGGCCAAGCCGGGGAGGATCGTCACCCAGATGCACTACGCCCGCCGCGGCGACATCACCGACGAGATGCGGTTCGTCGCCACCCGCGAGGGGCTCGATCCCGCGTTCGTTCGAGACGAGGTCGCTCGCGGCCGGGCCATCATCCCCAACAACGTCAACCATCCCGAGACCGAGCCGATGGCCATCGGCCGGAACTTCCTCGTGAAGGTCAATGCCAACATCGGAAACTCGTCGGTGTCGTCCTCGATCGCCGAGGAGGTCGAGAAGCTGACATGGTCGACGCGCTGGGGCGCCGACACGGTGATGGACCTATCGACGGGTCGGGACATCCACACGACCCGTGAATGGATCATGCGCAACTCGCCGGTGCCCATCGGGACGGTGCCGATCTATCAGGCTCTCGAGAAGGTGGACGGCAACGCCGAGGACCTGTCGTGGTCGGTCTACCGCGACACGATCATCGAGCAGGCCGAACAGGGCGTCGACTACGTCACCGTGCACGCCGGCGTGCTGCTGCGCTACGTGCCCATGACCGCCAAGCGGGTGACCGGCATCGTCAGCCGGGGCGGCTCGATCATGGCCGCGTGGTGTCTGGCCCACCACGAGGAGAACTTCCTCTACACCAACTTCGAGGAGCTGTGCGAGATCCTCGCCGCCTACGACATCGCCTTCTCCCTCGGCGACGGACTGCGGCCGGGCTCCATCGCCGACGCCAACGACGAGGCGCAGTTCTCCGAGCTGCGCACCCTCGGTGAGTTGACCGAGATCGCCTGGCGCCACGACGTGCAGGTGATGATCGAGGGCCCCGGCCACGTCCCCATGAACAAGATCAAGGAGAACGTCGACCTCCAGATGGAGCTGTGCCGCGAGGCGCCGTTCTACACACTGGGCCCGCTCACCACCGACGTCGCGCCGGGATACGACCACATCACGTCGGCCATCGGCGCGGCGATGATCGGTTGGTTCGGCACCGCGATGCTCTGTTACGTGACCCCCAAGGAGCACCTCGGCCTGCCCGACCGGCAGGACGTCAAGGACGGCGTGATCGCCTACAAGATCGCCGCGCACGCCGCCGACCTTGCCAAGGGCCACCCGAACGCGCAGGCCTGGGACGACGCGCTGTCCACGGCGCGGTTCGAGTTCCGCTGGGAGGACCAGTTCAACCTCTCACTCGATCCGGAAACTGCGCGGGCGTTCCACGACGAGACGCTGCCGGCACAGCCGGCCAAGACGGCGCACTTCTGTTCGATGTGCGGCCCGAAGTTCTGTTCGATGCGCATTAGCCAGGACGTGCGTGAGTACGCCAAGACGCACGGCGTCGAAAACGACGAAGCGATCACGCTGGGACTGAAGGAGAAGGCGGTCGAGTTCGTCGCCGGCGGCGGCGAGGTCTACCGCACGCCGACCCGGGAGGGACCGACCTCGAGCACGGTGTCTCCGAGCAGCGCGCCGCCAACCTGAGCCGGCCAGCCAGCGCGATGGCCTCACTCGACGACCGGCTCCGCGCGGTTCCGTTCTTCCGGGCGCTGCCGGCCGACGATCTCGCGGCCATCAGCGGACAGCTCCACCTACGCACGGTTCGCAAGGGGGCGATCGTGTTTCGCGAAGGCGACACCGCCGACGCGATGTACCTGGTCGACGCCGGGCAGCTCGAGGTCCTGCGCGGCAGCGCCGCCCGCCCCGTCGCCCTACTGGGAGCGGGCAGCGTCGCCGGCGAGCTCGCGCTGTTGCTCGGCGAGCCGCGGTCGGCGACGGTCCGGGCCGCGTCGACCTGTCGGCTGTGGACGCTGACCCGCGAGGATCTCGACCGACTCCTCGCTGCGCACCCCGCGCTGGCGTTGGAGCTGTCGGCCGAACTGGGCCGCCGCCTCGTCACCACAACCAAGCGCCTGGCCCACGGCGACGTCACCCGTTTCACGGTTGCTCTCGGCGACGTCGCGGTTCCGCTGGCCGAAGCGATCGCCGCCGAATCTGGCACCGTCGGCGTGCTGGCTCTGCGCAAGCTCGAGGTGCCGCGGGGCATTCCGGTGATCCCGGTCGCCAAACTGTCGGCCGACCGCCTTGTCGCCCACGCCGGGCGCCGTTTCGAGGATCTCGACCACGTCGTTGTCGCCCTCCCGCGCACCCGCTCGCCACTGGCCACCGCTGCCGTCGATGTGGCGGAATGGGTCGTGACCGCCGACGCGCCGTCGGCGTGGATCACGGCGCGCCACCCGCCGGCGAGGGTGATCGTCGTCGACGGTTCGGTGCCGGCCATCAGCAGCGCGAGCCGGCGGGTTACCGGTCGCGCCGTCGGCCTGGCCCTGTCGAGCGGCGGCAGCAAGACGGTGGCCCATGCTGGCG
>JACDEA010000003.1 GCA_013816725.1 Actinomycetota bacterium | reverse complement strand
GTCGCGCTGCCACAACACGGCGTCGACGCCGCGGCGGTCCAGCACCCGCCGCGCGCCCGGCTTGCCCTTCAGGAGTGTGGCGTAGTCCTCGGACACCGGGACCGGGTACATGTCCACGCGGTCATCGATGAACACGTGGGCACGGGTGCCGTAGCGCAGGATGAGATAGCAGCCCACTGCGTCTTGCGTGGCGACCCGCCGAGCGCCTCCCACGTACCCGTGACGATCGAGCCACGTGGTCGCGGCGACGGGGTACACCGTCGTGCGGATCCCGGGACCGGCAGCGGCGGACACCCCCAGCATGACAAAGACAACCGTCAGCAGTCCGGCGATGACGGTGTTCAGCGGAAGCGGGCGAGCGGTGGTGGCGTCGGCGTCGACCCGCAGGGCCCGACCGAGTGCGGGAGCGAAAACCACCGCCATGGAAGCGAGGTTCCGCATCGCCAGAAGCCCGATGGCGAGGAACACCACGACCGGAAGTACGTCGCGCCACGGCACGCGTCGGCGGAGAAGAACGACGAGGCCCAGGACGACGAATACGAGCGTGAAGATGCCGGCCCGGCTTTGGAAGTCGGGCGACTGCCATTCCACAACGGAGCGAAAGACGTTCCGCCGGTCGCCGACCGCGAAGGGGAACCAGAGAAGACGCGGGCCGAGGGGGTTCACCGCAGCGACGAGCATCCCGAGGAGAAAGGCACCGATGTACCGCGCCGAGCCCAGCGGACGAGCGCGCCGATCGAGCGCGTCACCCACCGCCGCGGCCCCCAGCCACAGTCCGCCGAGAGGGAACGACCCATGCGAGTTGACCCAGAACCACACCACCGGCACCAACCACAGCGGGTTGGCCCGCCGCTCGACGACGGTGATGGTCAGAACGAAGGCAAGGAGCCCGAACAGCAGTGGCCGGGGCGCCCAGTACGCGGCGCCGGCGCCCACAGCGATGCCGGCAGCGGCGACGGTCCTGACCGCCGACCCGGTCCGGGCCAGCCGGGCGACGAGCCAGGCCACGGCGGCCACCAGGACGCCTTGCTCGAGGGCGACCCAACCCAAGCCCAGGTGATGGGCGAGAACGCCGTAGGTCCACGAGGGCAGCCAGCTCTGCACGACCCAGTGGTGGCCCGAGGCGGTGAACGAGTAGGGGTCGACCCGTGGGATCCCGTGGCCCCGTGCGATCTCGATCCCCGTGCGGAGATGCACGAATGTCGAGTTGTCGACGATCGGGAGGCGTCCGGCCACCATGCCGAACAGGGCAAGGGTGCCGACCACGAGCGACTCCACTGTGGGGACGCGCCGCGTGCGCACCGCACCGGTGGAGCCGCGGGTAAGGAATTCCGACGTATTGCCGATCTAAGGAGTATGACGGCCAGGCGCGGACCGGCGCGAATCGGATGCCGGACCCAGCGCGGCGCGGCGCTCGTGGAGTTCGCGCTCGTCGTGCCCCTCCTTATGGCGATGCTGCTCGGCATCTTCACCGGCGGCTCGGCGTACTTTCAGAAGATCAGCCTCGTCGACGCGGCGCGCGACGCGGCGCGCTACGGCGCCAGCCTGAAGAATGACGCGGCTTCCGGCGGCTTGGCGACCTGGAAGCTCAATGTCCAGCAGCGGGTGGTAACGCTGTCGGGCGGACAGGTCACGGCTGGCGCTGTCTGTGTCGATCTCGTCACGCCGACGGGGTCCAACACCGCATGCGGGGTAAACGACCCGAGCGGCGCGGCGAGCGATCCGACGGTACTGACGCCGGCGAGCATCGTGAAGGTCTCCGTCTCGAAGCCGGCCCAGCTGAAGTTCTTCTTCTTCACGATGACGCCGAACCTTTCCACCAAGATCGCCGCCCGCTACGAGCGGGATATCCTGTGAGCCGCGGCCTCGGGCAGCCACGCCGGGGCCGAGGCGCCGACGGCGAGCGGGGGGCGGTCCTCATCGTCGTATCGGTGGCGATGGTCGCGGTGACGACGATCGCCGCGCTGGCGCTCGATGTGGCCCAGCTGCGAACCGATCGACGCGTGAACAAGTCGCTGGCCGACACCGCGGTGCGCGCCGGCCTCGGCGTGCTGAACCTCGGCCCGTGGTCGGGCATCTGTCGCACCCGGGACTACCTCAAGAACAACTCCCCCGCGCTGGCGAACTTCGACGCTGGGAGCGAGCGGTGGTTCCAACTCGACGCGCCCCTTAACGCGCTGACGTCGAGCCCGTGCCTCAACACCGGTAGCGCGCCGTTCACCACGCTCTGCCTGCCTGGCGCGCTCAACAGTCCCCGCTTCGACACCTGGGGCAAGCTCACGGCCACCGCCGGCGGTGGCCGTTACAACATCGAAGTGCAGAGCGGTTACGCGATGCCCGACAGCCGGTTCGCGGAGGACTCGGTGGCCGGCGCCGACAACGGCAGCTCGCTGATGGGCTCGTGCGACAACCTCTCGGTGATCATCACGCAGAGCCAGGCTCCGTTTTTCGGGCGCATCACCGGCAGCGGCGACCGCACCACGAGGATCCGGTCGGTCGGCCGCCTCGGCCTCATCACGACGGGCGAGTACAACCCGGCCCTGCTGCTCCTCGAGCGCGCCGCCTGCGACGTGCTCTCGGTCAACAGCAACAACTCCCGCGTGATCGCCCAGCCCTACCTCGGACACCCGGGCGTCCTCCAGGTCGACAGCGCGAATCGGTCGGGGTGCGCGTCGAACCAGGCCGTCCTCAACGGCGCGTCGACGAGCGGCGGGCCGTCGATCGTGGCGTGCAGCTCGAAGGCGCTCAGCCCCACCAGCGGTTGCGACATCGATCCCGCCGGCACCGGAGCGCCGTCGTTCATCGGCCTCTACGGACTCAACTTCCAGCCCGCGGGCGCCAACATGACCAGCGGGGCGGGGACCTACGGCGACACCGCTGCGGTGCGCTCGGGCCAGTCCGGGCGCCAGTCGATCGATGCGCTCTACCGCAAGAACGTCGTGGCCCTCGACACCGAGGCGCGCGGCGTGCTGACGACCAACGGCACAACGTCCCGAACCATGCCTCCGGGGTGCGCGGCCATGGGCAGCGCCGGTACGTGCACCGGAAACGGGCTCACCTGGCTCGTCTTCCCGACCCAGACCAGCTGCTCGATGGCGAGCCTCAACACCTACTTCGTGGCGAATCCGCTGGACAAGCTCAAGCAGAACGTGTGGTTCAACTGTGACCTGAACGTGAACGGCCTTCTCGGCCTGGTCCCGCTCACGCTGAGCGGCTCGAACTCGTACATCGTCATCACCGGCCAATTGGCGGTCAGCTCGACCTTCGCCATCACCGACCCGCGTACGATCTTCGTCGGCGGCCGCAGCAATGGGAACAAGATCGGCCTCGACATCGGCAACGGCGGCAACCTCAACGTGAACAACCCGGTAGCCGGTGTGAACTGCGCGCTTCCGATCGGGCTCGGCACCACCCGCATGGTCGTCGCCGACGGCGCCTTCAACGTCGCATCGGGCGGTACGGCTCACCTCTGCCAGACCTTTGTGTACATGGCCAACGGCTACGGGAAGGTGCCGGCCACCAACGGCACCGCGCCGTGCACGTGCGCCTACAACGGCACGGTCGCCGTCGGCAGCGGCTCCACAATCGACTGGGTCGCTCCCAACGCGATCACTCTGCGGCGGCCGACGCCTCTCGACGTCGACCTCGGGAGCGTTCCACCCGGAACCCAGCCGTACGAGGACATCGGCCTGTGGACCGAAGCCGGCGGCGTCAGCTCCATCAGCGCCGGTGGCGGCGCGGCGATGGTCGGCGTGTACTTCCTCGGCAACGCCGACCAGTTCACGCTCACCGGGAACTCGGGAGCGAACGTCCGCCTCAACGCCCAGTTCATCAGCCGGCGCATGAAGGTCACCGGTGGTGCGACCGTGAGCCTGGTCCTGAGTCCGTACGACTCCATCCCTGCGCTCGTGTACAACATGGTGCTCGTGCGCTGAGCTGCTTTCTCGGCAGCCCGCTGTTTCCGTGCACCGTTGCCGCGAACGCACCGTCCCGATGAGCGACGCCGGTCCGTAGCGCTGCCCGCCCCCGGCGAGCCCTACCGACAGGATCCGAGCACCACAACCTTCTGCCTTCGTTCGCACTCGGTGTCGGCACATCGCAGGTACCCGGCGCGGCCCGCAGGGCTGAGCAAAGCTGTCGCCGCCGTGGGTGCCGAATGGACTGACGCAGACGTGAACCGAGCGCCGATCTGTCCGTACTGCGGCGTCACGGCGTTACCGGCCGAGCCCGCCAATGTGATCGACCCGTCCTTCGTCTGCGAGAACCCGGATTGCGACTCGTTCGGAGAGGCGGTCGATGGCTGATGAGCGTCTCGCGCTCGGGCGGTTAGGTACGGCGTTCACCCATCGCTCGCCGATGGGCAGCGGAGCGCCCGCGTGATGATCGACGCGCTTTCTGAGAGCACGATTGCACCGAGCGACGGGCGGCGTATCCCGGACGTGCCACAGTGGACAGTCGGTAACGCGCCCTGACCCATCCGATCGCCGAATCAGCTAACGACGCGCGTTCGAGATGGGCTCGTATGCGCTGGCCTCGCGTCGGGCGTGGCCATCGGCGATCGACACGCCGCGATGATCGCCCCTCGCGAAGGCTGATGACAAGGCTCCAAAGTCGATTGTTGCTGAGCTGGTCGACTTCGACACCACAGCGTTGTGGCCCGCAGTCTCAGCTGACGATACGGATGTCACCCGAGATGATCGGGACCTGCACGCTCGATAGCGGGGCACATGTGACCGCCCCGTTGTAGCGCACGTTCACATCCGTGTCCGGGGAGCTCGGCGAATTGTCGAAGCTGATCTCTTGGAGGTTCGTCCACCCGCTATAGATCCCGGTTGCACTCGTGATGGGTCCGGACAGCACAATGCGATTGCCGGTGACATCAAGGCACGTCACGTTCACGGTCGCCCGGGCGGTCGCCTGACCGGTGACGTTGCCGCTGCTGTCGCAGGGATATTCCGTCACGGTAATCGACCCGCTCGCGATCCCTTGGGCATCCGAGCTGGCCGAATAGCCGTCGCGAATGCAATAGCCGGGGGTGACCGCCTGACGGAAGAAGTTGCCGGTAACTCTGTGGTCCGCTGTCGAGGCATGCGCTGGGGCTATGAAGCCGGCGGCAACCGCAGAGACCAAAAGAACGGACAAGACCAAACGACGCATAGTACGAACCCCCTACTGATCGGATGAGGTAACCGTACTCCGATGCGGTCGTTTCGCGCAGGATGTGACAGTACGCGCGTTGCGTCAGGCGGTGAACGTGACCTCGCGAGGCTCGATCGTTGGCGCAACGCGGCCCGGTTCGGATGCGTGGCGAACGAGCAGTGCGATGGCGTTGCCGAAGAGGTCGAGATCGGTGGAGCTGTATTGCTCGCCGCCGAAACGGCGGACCGTTTCGGTCTGCCGCTCGAGGACGCGCTTGTCCTGCTTGGCGACGTGCGGGCCCTGCAGCCGGATGACCGCTTGGACGAGTCGGCTCGGCAGCCGGTCGCTCTTGACGCGAAGGATGAACCAGGTGCGCGTCCGGAATTCGCTCATGGGCAGATGCAGCACGGAGTTGGTGAGGTGCAGCCAGGGCCCGGCGCGGTACTCGACCTGGGCGATGCAGGGCAGCAGGAAGCGGTCGTAGTGCTCGAGGGTGGCGCCGCTCTTGGCCCGGATGAACCCGATGCCGAATGGCTCGCCGACGTACTGCACCTCGACGCCGTTCGGGATCGGCCGTCGGTGCGCGGTGATGCGATTCGGTGCGGCGCCACGAAGCAGACCGCGGTGCAGGAACGCGGTGTGGGCGACATCGAGGGTGTTCTCGATCGTTGCCTGCATGGTCGCGCCGATGTCGTAGGTCAGCACTACCTCGCGGCTGCCCGGCCCCATGTCGGGGAGGCGCTGTGGCTCAGCTGACGGCTCCTCATCCGGCTCGGACCAGAACCACACCACTCCGTCCTGCTCGACCGCGGCGTGTGCGCTCACGCCGCGCCGTTCCGAAACGTCGCCGACGAGTCCCGGGATGGCGACGCACGCGCCGCCGCTGTCAAAGCACCAGCCGTGGTACCCGCATTCGAGGGCGCCGACGCGCACGCGGCCCATCGACAGCGGCGCATTCCGGTGTGGGCAGCGGTCCGGGAGCACACCGGGCGTCCCCGCCCCGTCGCGGAACACGACGAGTGGCGAGTTCAGGAACTCGATGGCCAGCGGCTTGCGCGTACCGAGGGCGCGCCCCATGCACGCCGGATACCACGCAGGCCTCGGCACTGCAACGGTGTAGCGCCCCGTCCCGTTGCCGTCCGTCACGGGCAAGAGCGTAGGAGAGACCGGGTGACGAGCGGCCCCGGGTTGGTTACTTGAAGTTCTTGAAGATGTTGAGGGCGGCGGGGCCCATCACGACGACGAAGAGCGATGGGAAGATGCAGAAGACCATAGGGATGAGCATCTTGACGGGGGCCTTCTGCGCCTTCTCCTGTGCCACCTGGCGGCGGCGGATGCGGCTCTCGTCGGCCTGCGACCGCAGGACCCGCGAGATCGAGATGCCGAAGGTGTCGGCCTGGAGAACCGCAAGCGTGAACGAGTGCATCTCGGGTACGCCGATGCGCTCGTCGAGGGCGCGCATGGCGTCGGCTCGGCGCACGCCGGCGCGCACCTCGCCCAGCATGCGGCCCATCTCCTCGGTCAGCGGCCCGGGGACGGCGGCGACCGTGCGGTCGAGTGCCTGCTCGAACCCGAGCCCGGCCTCGACACTGATCGTGAGGAGGTCCAACACGTCGGGGAGACTGGCCTGTACGGCGGCCCGGCGCTTGGCGATCTTGCGCTTCAGCGATGCACTCGGTCCCATCACCGACGCGGCACCACAAAGCGCGACGGTGGCCCATGCACTGGACCCCGTGAGATGCAGCACACGGAAGGCGGCGAAGTACGCGGCGGGGACCGCCACCAAGGTAAGGAGTCGCTTCGACAGGTAGCGGTCCACCTGGTCGGGATCGGGCTGGCCCGCCAGCACCAGCTGGTGGCGGATCTTGGCCACGTAGTCCGCCGGCGTGAAACGACGGATCAGTCCCACGGCCGACGCGACCATCGGGAGGAACACGCGCTGGGCGAGCGGTGCCGCCAGCGCCGTCTCCCGCATGGACTCTGGGTCTCCGTCCATGTGCTCGATCTGGTGCAGCGTCTCCTTCACCGCGGCGCGGTCGACGCGTTGGCTCAATGCGAGATACAACGCCACGCTCAGCGACGCCGCCATGACGACGATTGCCGTTCCGATCATTTCGCTCAGACCTCGATCTCGATCGTCTTCTTCATCCACCAGAACCCGAACGCGGCCAAGAGGGCAGAGCCGACGGCGATGGTCTGGCCAATCGTGCTCTCGGTGAGCACGCTGATGTATTCGCGGTTGGCGATCCACATGAACGCGCCCAGGCCCACGGGCAGCAGCCCGATGACGATCGCGCTGATCCTGCCCTCAGCGGTCAGTGCGCTGACCTCTCGCCGCAGCCGGTCACGGGCGAGCATGGTCTCGGCCACCGTGTCGAGCAGCTCGGCCAGGTTGCCCCCGACCTCGCGCTGGATGCCGATCGCCATGACCGTCCACTCGAAGTCGGCGCTCTCTACGCGCGACGCCATGTCAGCCAGCGCGCTGTCGAGCGAACGTCCCAGGCGCGCTTCGGCCAGCACCCGCTGGAGCTCGTTGCCCATCGGGTCACCGACCTCGCGAGCGATGGTCTCGACGCCCTGGATCAGGGAGAACCCGGCTCGCAATGTGCCGCTGAGAAGCTTCAACGCGTCGGGCAGCTGTCTGGCAAAGCGGACCCGGCGGCGGCCGGCCAGCACCGAGAGCGCAGCGAGCGGCAGCGCCGTGAGGCCGGCGCCCAGGCCGATGGCGAAGACAGGCCCGATGAACAGGAGCGCGCCGACCGCGGCGAGAACGGCGCCGACGGCGTAAGCGACCAGCGCCTCGGCCGCGCGCAGCGGCACATTGGCCTGATCGAGCCGGCGCTCCAACCAGGCAACGACACGAACGCCAGGGCCGACGCCCGCCAACGACTCGATGGCCCGGCGGACGATGTCGGTCTTGACCAGGTGAAGGCCCAGCCGATCGCCGATGTCTTCGGCCTCGTTGACCTCGCCTCGCTCGCGCCTGTCGCTGGCGGCGTACGGTGACAGCGCGTCGGCCAGCACCGTCGATCTCGGTGCGAACGTCTGCAGCCCGGCCCACGCCAGCAGGGCGGCGGCGGCGGCAACGAGGACGGCGAGCAGTACCTGACCGGCGGCGCCAGCCAGCACGTCGGGCACGTTCAGCGCCGCCCGACGGAGCGGCGGCGGGCGAAGCTTTCGACCTCGAACAGTTCGGCCTTGAGCGAGACGCCCATGTCCGAGAGCCGCTCGTTGAACGACGGTCGGATACCGGTCGACTTCAGATGACCGCGATACCGGCCCGTGGCGTCGACTCCCATCCCGAAGTCGAACAGGAAGACGTCCTGCAACGTGATCACGTCACCCTCCATTTGCTGCACTTCGGTGATATGCGTGACCCGCCGGGTCCCGTCCCGCAGTCGTCCGAGGTGGACGACGAGGTCGAGCGCCGACGACATCTGCTCACGGATGGCGCGGATCGGGAGATCGAAGCCGGCCATCATCGTCATGGTCTCGATCCGGGCAAGCGCGTCCCGCGGCGTGTTGGCGTGGATCGTCGTAAGAGATCCGTCGTGACCGGTGTTCATCGCCTGGAGCATGTCGAGCGCCTCACCAGCGCGGCACTCCCCGATCACGATGCGGTCGGGCCGCATCCGCAACGCGTTGCGTACGAGATCGCGAATCGAGACAGACCCTTTGCCCTCGATGTTCGCCGGCCGGGATTCGAGGTTGAGGACGTGCTCCTGACGAAGTTGAAGCTCCTTGGCGTCCTCGATCGTGACAATGCGCTCGTCGGTCGGGATGAAGTCCGACAACACGTTGAGGGTCGTCGTCTTGCCGCTGCCCGTACCGCCGGACACGACGATGTTCAACCGGCCCTTCACGCACGCCTCGAGAAACGTGGCCGCGGGACGGCTCAGCGTTCCGAACGAGACGAGGTCATCGACGCCGAGAGGGTCTTCGGCGAACTTGCGGATCGTCAGGAACGGGCCGCCGACAGCTAGCGGCGAGACGACGGCGTTGACGCGCGAGCCGTCCGGTAGGCGAGCGTCGACCATCGGTGTGGCCTCGTCGACGCGGCGCCCGGCCTGGCTGACGATCTTGTCGATGAGCTGGCGAAGATGGCCGGCGTCGACGAACCGTTCGGAAACCCGCTCCAGCTTTCCATCGCGCTCGACGAATACCTGGTCGGGCCCGTTGACCATGACCTCGGTCACGGTGGCGTCGGCCAGGAACTTGTCGATCGGTCCGTAACCCAAGATGTCGTCAGACACGCTGGTGACCAACTCGGCCTTGTCCCGCGACGACAGGGCGACCTTCTCCTTCGTGAGCGCGGCCTGCAGTTTGGTGCGGACCGTGCGCTCGAGTTCGGCGTCGCCCACCGTGCGTTCGAATAGCACCGGTCCGAGGTCGTCGATCAGTTGCTGGTGAACGCGCTGACGAACCTCGCTGATGCGCGACTCGACGCGCTCATCGCCGGCGCCATTCTGTGCCAGCCGCTTGGCCAGGCTCACGCCGCCCTTCCTTCGCGCCGCGTGCCGGCAAGGATCACGCCCGCCAGTTGGCCGAGACTGCGAGCCACGCCGGAGCGGGGGGCGTCCAGCACGGCGGGGATGCCCCGGTTGACCGAGGTCGGCACGAGGATGTCGCTGGGAATGAGCGCCTCGGCCCGCAACTGCAAGGTGCGTTCGATCTCCTCGACGTCGAGCTTGACTTTGCTGTTGGCCCGATTGAGCACGAGGCGTATCCGGTTCTGCGGTATCTCGAGCATCCCCAGCGTCTGGAGGCCGACCTTCACGTTCTTGATCGTGGGGATGTCCAAGCCGCCGACGACGACGATGTCATCACTGCGGTCAAGAAGGCTGATCACCACGTCGTTGAAAACCGACGGGGTGTCAACGACGATATGGGCGGCAAACGAGCGCAGGAGGTTCAGAATTACGCCGACGTCGGCGGCCGTCACCCGCTCGGCCATGGCCGGATCGACCGGTGCGGCGAGGAGGAGCAGACCGCTGGGCTCGTGGACCGCCAACATGCTCTTGAGCTGGTGAAGGTCCATGCGGTCGATGCTCTCGACGACGTCACTGATGGTGTGGCGCGGGTGCATGTGCAGCATCACCGCGTCGTCCCCGAACTGCAGGTCGGCGTCGAGGAGAACCACGGGGCCCGAACAGCGCTCGGCCAACGCCACCGCGAGGTTCGTCGCCACCACCGACTTCCCGGATCCACCCTTCGGTGAGAAGACGGTCGTCACCTGACCCACCCGGGCCTCGGGCTCGTCGTTGACCACCTGCGGGGGTTCGACGCTGAGCAACACCTGGTCGGCGCGCAGGATGGCGTCGAGCAACTCCGGATCGAGGTCGGCCTGCTGCACGACGTCGCTGACGCCGGCACGGATCGCCTGTTTGAGCACGTCGGCCGCCAGCTGGTCGACGACCATCACGGCGCGAACTTCGGGCCGTGAACGCAGGAGACGACCAATGCGGTCGAAGTCCTCCGGCCGCAACAGTGACGGTCCCACGACAACCAACGCAGGGTCGCCGGGATCGGTGACCTCGTCGAACGCATCGACTGACGAGAAAGCTCCGGCTTGGATGGGCCGCAAGGCGACGGTGAGCGCTGTCCGGTTCTTCGCTAGCGCGTCGATGACTGCGACGGGATGGTGCAGACGGACGATTTCCTGGTCGCCCATGAGGTCGCTTCTAGCCTTCATAAGGGGTCGGTCCTCCCGAGAACAGATTCGAGTTGTTGACGGCCGGCGTCGGGCCGGCCTGGTTTCCGGGTGGCACCAGCGCCAGGTGAATGCCGTGCTCCTGGTGCGAGGCGAAAACGATCCTCACCGCCGCTGCTTGCGGGACCGCGAAGGTGATCAGGTTGCTACCGGGATTCACGACGGCTTGCGTCGCACCAGGCTGGGGAGCCGCGGTCGCGCCGATGTACAGCACAGTGACGTTCTCGAACAGAGTGCGTTCGCCTCCGTCCGGTGTCGCCGTCATGATGTTGACCTTGTCGCCCGGGGTGACGAGCCCGGCCACGCCGCCGACGTCATCGACCTGGGTCGTCACCGCCACCTGCCCTGCGGGCACCCGCCTGGCCGCGGTTTCCTGCGCCACGGCGGGGTCGGAGAACATGCCCTGAACGAGGACTTGGCCGCGCGACACGGTGGCCGCCGCCACCTTGCCGCGGAGGGCGTCCTTGTTCACCACCGCCGCTTCTGGTCGGAACCGTACCGGCACCGACTTCCCCTCGATCAGGCCCTTTTCGAGCGCAGCCTCCCCCGTCGTGCCCTTGGCGATGTCGCCGGAGACCACGAGGGCGGGCACCAGCGTGGTGCCCTTGAACGCCCGATCCTGCGCTGAGCTGACGTACACATACGCAAAGAGGGCGGCAAGAGATCCGATCAACAATGAGAGGACGAGGGTTGCGGTCCGGCGAGTGGTCACGAGGCATTCATCGGACATCGCGTCGGAAACCCAACCGATTTTGTAAGAAATCGTCACCGACGCCCGATAGATCCCCCGTGAACCTCGGACGTTGTCGCGGCGAAAGAGGGGTCGTCCTTGCCGAATTCGCGCTCATCGTCCCGTTCCTGGCGTTGATGACCTTCGCGACGATCGACCTCGGCCGCGTCTACACGCTTCAGCATCGGCTGGCTAACGGCGCGCGCGAAGGCGCGGTATTTGCGCAGTACTTCCCTTGGCACGTCTCGAACGCGAGCGGGGCCGCCGTCTGTGCCGACCCCGACAACGTGAAATACCACGCGTTGAACGAGGACCGGGGCACCACGTCGGGATTCACGGTGAAGGTAACCAACGTGGCCACCGGCGCCGAGATCACCGATGCGTGCACCGCGCCGGGACCCGCGGTCGGCACGACAATCAAAGTCACCGTCACCGGCGACTTCACGCCGCTGACGTTCTTCGCCAAGCAGTTCATCGGCTCGCCGGCGAAGATCCGCGAGTCTGCTGTCGTCGTGGTGCAGGGGTAGTGCATCACGGTCGCGATCAACGGGGCGCCGCGCTGGTCGAGGCCGCCCTCGTGCTGCCGCTCTTGATGCTGTTCGTGCTCGGCATCGTCGACCTCGGCATGTGGGACTACCAGACCAGCCAGACGTCCTCGGCGGCGCGCGACGGCGCTCGCTACGCCAGCGTTGACGTGATCGGCACCGACAAGTGCCTGGCGCCATGCACGTCGCCCACCGCCACGCCTTCGGCGGACAACTTGGAGGTCAAGAGCGCCATCGCGGCCCGTCTGCACGGGCCGGCCTTCACGTTCACCGTCCGCTGCCTGCCCAAGACGGGCACGACCTACAAGCCGTGCACCGCCGACATGTCGACCGTCGACCGTGACCGGGTCGAAGTATCGGTTGTGTGGACCCGACCAGCAATGACGTTCGTGAGCAGAGCGCTCGGCGCCAGCCAGACGGTCAAGTCGACCTCGACGATGACGATAAGCGGGTAGGACATGCGATCGGAACGCGGCTTCGCGACGGTGTTCGTCGCACTCACGATGGTGCTGCTTCTCGCCGCCGGCGCGTTCGCCCTCGACCTCGGCCAGGGGTACACCTCGCGTCGCCAGATGCAGAACGCGGCCGACGGCGCGTCCTTCGCAGCCGCCCGCGCGCTCATGAGGACGCGCGCCACCGGCGTGTACGTCGACCCGGCGAACACGGTGTGGGCCGCCGCCCGTGACACCGCGCTGGCCAATGGCGCCGCTCCCCTCCAGGCGTCCCAGTGCACGGTGCTGCGCAAGGACCTCACGGCCATCGCGCCGTGCTCGCCGGCCGGCGGTTGGGTCGGCGCCGTCACCAACGGCGGACCGGCCGGCGTCCGCGTCACCGCGGCGATCACCAACCCGTCGGTCTTCGGGAAGGCGATCGGTGCGTCGGCCGTCACCGCCCGGGCCAATGCCAACGCCCTGATCAAGCCGCTCGCCAGCTCGTTCGGAAGCCCCTTCATCATCTGTGGCAACGACGCCAGCGGCACGGGAGCCGAAACGGGCTACCCGATCCTCAACATGGCGACCGTGCCGGCGTCGATCAGGCCCAGCGCAGTTGGCGTGAGCTGGAAGCTCCAGGACTCGGCGTCCCCGGACTGCGGCGCCCAGGTCGCCAACTTCAAGGGAAAGACATTCGACGACACCCTGGCCATGGCGATCGGCGACTGGGTGCGGTTGAGCAACGGCAACGGCGTGGACCACGGCATCTACGACACCGTCGCCGGGGCCATCGCGTGCGGCGCGACCTCGTTCGACAACTGCGACATGGTGATCCCGATCGCCGACGTAGGACGCACGGCCAACGGTGGTCAGCTCCGCGTCGCCGCCTTCGGCATCTTCCACGTTGTGAACGGCCCGACCGGCAACCCCAAATACCTGGGAAAGCTCCTGACCGCGACCGCGCCGATCACCCGCGGTGTGGGCGGGACCGGCAACTGCGCCTGGGGTGCCGCCTGCGTGATCAAGCTCGTCAACTAGGGCAAAAACGTTGGGCCCTACTGCGGGTCCGGCGGGGCTTCGGCTTCGGAAGCGGCCGGCTCCGGCGCAGCCGCCGGCTCCGGAGCGACGACCGGGTCGCCCTCCGCCGCGGTCGGCTCGGCTACCTGCTGCGCGGCGAACTCCTCGGCCCAGGCCGCCTGCGCCTCGGTCTCGGGGGTGAACTCGGTCTTGGAGTAGTCCGGGCCGATGTAGTTCCCCTGGTCGTCGTACGCGTGCTCGCCGAAATGCTCGCGGTATTCGGCGGCCACTTCGCCGCCCTCGGCCGCCTGCTTGATCGACAGGCTGATGCGGCGGCGCTGGAGGTCGATGTCGATGATCTTGACCCACAGCTCCTCGCCCGGCGTGACGACCTGCTCGGGCAGGTCGACATGGTGGGTGGCCATCTCCGAGATGTGCACGAGGCCCTCGATGCCCTCGCCCACTTGGATGAACGCACCGAACGGCACGAGCTTGGTGACCCGGCCGTAGACCAACTCGCCGACGCGGTGCGCGGTGGCGAACTCTTGCCACGGGTCCTGCTGGGTGGCCTTGAGCGACAAGCTGATGCGTTCCTTGTCGAGCTCGACGTTGAGTACGAGCACTTCGATCTCGTCGCCGACCTGCACGACCGAACTGGGATGGTCGACGTGCTTCCACGACAACTCGCTGACGTGCACAAGCCCGTCCATGCCGCCCAGGTCGACGAACGCACCGAAGTTGACGACCGAGCTGACGACGCCCTTGCGGACCTCGCCCGGCTTCAGGTTGGCGAGGAACTCCTCGCGCTGTTCCTTCTGCGTCTCCTCGAGCCACGCCCGGCGGGACAGCACGACGTTGTTGCGATTCTTGTCGAGTTCGATGATCTTGGCTTGCAGCGTGCGGCCGACGTACGGCTGGAGGTCGCGCACGCGCCGCAGCTCGACCAGCGAGGCCGGGAGGAAGCCCCGCAGGCCGATATCGAGGATCAGTCCGCCCTTGACCACTTCGATGACCGGGCCCTCGACGACGCCCTCACGTTCCTTGATCTTCTCGATGTCGCCCCACGCTCGCTCGTATTGCGCCCGCTTCTTGGAGAGAACGAGCCGCCCTTCCTTGTCTTCCTTCTGTAGGACCAGGGCTTCCACCCGCTCGCCCAGGCTGACGATCTCGTGGGGGTCGACGTCGTGGCGTATCGACAGCTCCCGGGCGGGGATGACGCCTTCGGACTTGAAGCCGATGTCGAGCAGCACCTCATCCTTGTCGACCTTGACAATCGTGCCCGTGACGATGTCGCCGTCCTCGAACTCGACGATGGTGCCGGCGATTGCGTCCTCGAGCGACATGCCGCCCAGGTCGTCGTCGACGATCTGCCTCGGGGTGTACTCACCCCCCTCGTCGAACGTGCCCATCTGGGCGTCGGTATCGGGGGTGGAAGTTTGGTCAGACATGGAGGGTGTGGTTGCTCGCTTTCCGGACAAGGTCTCCCCGCGGTAGATCCGCTTTCTGGGGACCTTCAATGCTACCTGAGAGCGATCGTGAGGTACTCGGGGTGGTCGAGATCGGGCGCTTGGCGCGCGTACGCACCGGGCGTCACCGCCCATATGTGCTCGACGGTGAGGCCGGCCGCCGTGCACAGGAGCCGCAGCTCGCGCGGCGTGAAGCAGGAGGTCCACAGATCGGCTTCGAGCGGGTTGCCCTCGGCGTCCTTGACCTCTGTGCGCTCGTGGTTCACGCCGGTCGCCGCGTCAAACGTGTCGTGGTCCTCCAAGAAGCGCAGGAGGAAGTAGCTGCTGAACGCGCTGAACGCGACCTTGCCTCCCGGTTTGATGGCGCGCGCGATCCCGGCCAACACGTCACCGTCGGCATCATTGGCGCCTGCGGCGCCGGTGTCATTGGCGCCTGCGGCGCCGGTGTCATTGGCGCCTGCGGCGCCGGTGTCATTGGCGAGGCCGAAGGCGCCCTGGCACAGCGAGATGGCGACGTCGAACTCGCCGCTGAACGACAGGGCGCGGGCGTCGACCCGGTGGAACGTGGCGCCGGCCGGCGCGTTCTCGTTGGCCAGGTCGACGAAGCGCTGGCTGATGTCGACGCCGACTACCTCGATCCTCCGTTCCGCCAACGCATACGCGTGGCGACCCGGCCCGCAGCCCACGTCCAGCACCCGCATCCCCGGCCGCAGATCGAGCGCATCGACCAGGAAGGCAACCTCCTGCTCGGTCCCCTTGGTGAACGAGTACCGCAGGTACGCCGCCCCCATGTGTTCCGCCAGCGGCTCGAACCAGTGCGAAAAGCTCAGGACTTGGCCTCGGCCCAGTTCTTGCCCCACGAGAGGTTGACTTCGAGGTCGACGCAGAGGTCGCAGGCGCCGCGCATGGCGTCGAGGGTGATGGCGGCGGCTTGGTCCTTCTCGGCCGGCGGGACTTCGAGGATGACCTCGTCGTGGACCTGAAGGACGAGGCGGCTGGCCAGCCCGGCGTGCTGCAACGCGGCGTCGAGGCGCACCAGCGCGACTTTGAAGATGTCCGCCGCCAGACCTTGGATCCCTGCGTTCATGGCCTGGCGCTCGCCGGCCTGGCGGATGCGGTAGTTGCCCGACGCCAGCTCGGGGATCTGGCGGCGGCGGCCGAACAGTGTCTCGGTGAAGCCCCGCTGACGGGCCTCGGCGACGGTGCGCTCCATGTACGCCTTCACGTTGGGGAACGCCTCGAAGTACGCGCCCAGGATCTCGGCCGCCTCGTCGACGGGGATGTTGAGGCGCTGAGCGAGCCCGTAGGACTCCATCCCATAGGCCAGGCCGTAGGAGACCATCTTGGCCTTGCTGCGCTGGGCGATGGTGACGTCGCCCGGGTCCACGCTGTAGATGCGCGCCGCGGTGGTTTCGTGGATGTCGGCGCCGGTGGTGAAGGCGTCGATGAGACCGGGGTCCTCGGCCAGGTGGGCGATGACCCGCAACTCGATCTGGTTGTAGTCGGCGACGAGGAACTCGCAGCCATCGGCCGGCACGAAGGCGCGACGGAATCGCCGCCCTTCCTCGCTGCGGACGGGGATGTTGTGCAGATTGGGCGCGTCCGACGACAGCCGGCCGGTACGGGCGACGGTCTGGTTGAACGTGGCGTGGATACGGCCGTCGGCGCCGACCTCGCCGAGAAGCCCCTCGCCGTACGTCGATCGCAGCTTCTCGACCTCGCGGTAGCGCAACAACTTCTCGATGATCGGGTGCTGGCCGGCCAGCTTCTCCAATGACTGTGCGTCGGTGGAGAAGCCGGTCTTCGTGCGCTTCGACGGCGCCAGTTCCAGCTTGTCAAAGAGGATTGTGCGCAGCTGTTGGGTGGAGTTGACCTTGAAGGGCTCGCCGGCCAGCTCCTGGATCTCGATCTCCAGCTTGCGCACCTCCTCGGTGAGCAAGGTGTTCAGCTCCTTCAGATACGGCGCGTCGACGCGGACCCCGGCGATCTCCATGCGCGACAGCACGTGCACGAGCGGGCGCTCGACGGTGTCGTAGAGGTCGAACAGGTTGCGGGCCACCATGGCCGCAGCCAGCGGATCGTGCAGCCGCTCGACGGCGGTGGCTCGCCGCACGGTGGTCTCGGCTACGTCGCCGGCTGTGCCGTCGAGGTCGAGCTGGCCGGCGCCGGGACCTTCGGGCGCCCGCACCTCGACCGCGGCGTAGCGCGGCGCCAAGTCCTCGAGGAGGTACTGGTCGCCCGCCGGATCGATGAGGTACGCGGCGATCGCAGTGTCGAGGTTGACCGAGGTGAAGTCGATGCCGAGCGGGTGCAGCCCGCGCATCAGCGCCTTGGCGTTATGGACGTTGATCGGGATCGTGGTGAGCACGCGCGCGAGTTGCGCCAGGACGTCGTCGGTGAGGCACTCGGCGCCGAGCCACGTCTCGCCGAACGCGATACCCACCAGCTCGGACCGACCTTCGGCCCCGGCCCACGCCGCATCCACGGCGACCGGTTCGCCCATACCGGCCAGGCCCTCGAAGAAGGCGGCGGCGCCGGCGCTGTCGGTGATGCGCACGACGTCGACGGCCAGCGCTTCGGCCGGCGCCGATGGTTGCAATCCCCCGCCGCTCTCGCCGAGCGCCTCAGCCAGCCGATCCCAAAGCGTGTTGAACTCGAGGAAGGCGAACAACTCGCGGACCTCGTCGGCGTCCCAGCCGCCCATCCGCAGGTCTTCGACATCGCAGCCGATGGGCGCATCGCGCACGAGCGGCGTGGCCGTGGCGTTGCGGCGCACGGTCGCTTCGTGAGCGGCGAGGTTCTCACGCAGTTTCGGTGTGAGCTTGTCGAGGTTGGCGAAGATGCCGTCGAGATCGCCGTACTCGTTGATGAGCTTGGCCGCCGTCTTCTCGCCGACGCCGGGAACGCCGGGAAGGTTGTCGCTCGGGTCACCGCGCAGCGCCGCGTACTGCGGGTAGTCGGCCGGCGTGACACCGGTGCGCTCCCTGATGCCGGCTTCGTCGTAGTTCTTGTGCTCGCTCACGCCGCGCAACGTATAGAGCACGCGGACGTGCGGGTCCTCGACGAGCTGGTAGACGTCGCGGTCGCCGGTGACGATCAATACGTCGTCGCCGCGGTCGCGAGCTTGGGTGGCGAGCGTGGCGATGATGTCGTCGGCCTCGTACCCGGATAGCTCGAGGATCGGGATGCGCAGCGCCTCAACCACTTGGCGGACAAGGCCCATCTGCTGGCGGAGGATGTCGGGGGTCTCGGCCCGTCCCGCCTTGTAGTCGTCGACCAACTCGTGGCGGAAGGTGGGTTGTGGGAGATCAAAGGCGACCGCTATGGCGTCGGGGTGGTGGTCCCGCAGCATGTTGATGAGCATCGACGTGAACCCGAACACCGCGTTGGTGACCTGGCCGCTGGCCAGCGCCAGGGTGGTGGGAAGCGCGAAGAAGGCCCGGTACGCGAGGGAATTGCCGTCCAACAGCATCAGCTTCGCCATCAAGGGAGGCGGAGGCCGAGGCGGAAACGGAGCCGACCGGAGAGCACGGACCGATCGTACGCCCGCGCTGTGTTGCCTACGGGCGGCGGCGGCCGGCTACGGACGAACGGTCCCGTCGATGATCTGTTGGGCCATGACCCGCATCGTTACCCGAGCCTGCATGGCGTGGCGCTGGATGAACGAGAACGCCTCGGCCTCTTTCATGCCGTGGTCGTCCATGAGGATGCCCTTGGCCCGATCGACCAGCCGACGGGTCTCGAGCTGGTCTTCGAGCGAGCTGACCTCGCTCTCCAACGCCCGCATCTCGTGGTGGCGACCAAGCGCGACCTCGATGGCCGGGATCAGCTCGCTGCGCTGGAAGGGCTTCACGAGGTAGGCCAGCGCACCGGCGTCGCGCGCCTCTTCGATGAGGTTGCGCTGGCTGTACGCGGTGAGGATCAGCACCGCGGCGCCGCGTTCGGCGGTTATCTCGCGCGCAGCCGACAGGCCGTCCATTCCCGGCATGCGGATGTCGAGGATGGCGAGATCGGGCTTCTCGTCGCGTACGAGCGTGACCGCTTCGTCGCCCCGGCCGGTTTCGCCGACGACCTCGTAACCCTCCTCCTCGAGAATCTCTTTCAGGTCGAGGCGGATGATGGCCTCGTCCTCGGCGATGACGACGCGGACGGCCACTACTGCCCCGGCACCAGGCGGCCCAGGAGATCGTCCTGGGCCCGCTCGAGTTCGGTGATCGAAGTCATCACCGCGGCGCGGCTGCGCGCCAGTGCATCGGAGTGCCGGCGGGCGTCGCGGTGCTCGCGCTCGGCCAGCGGCGTCTCCGACACCAGGGCGCGCAGCGCGGCGTCGTCGGCGTGATCGGCCAACACCGCGAGCTGCTCGTCGACGACGGCCAGCTCGGCGCGGGCGCGCCGCAGCCGGACGGTCACGTCGTCGAGGCGGCGCTCGATGCGGGCTCTGGACATTGGGACGGTCAGCGTAGTCCGGCGTTAGCGTTCGTCCCATGGGTCTTGATCGCGCCGAGGCGCTGCGCACGGGGATGACCGTGGCCTACTGGGCCGTCGAGGCGCCTGACCGGATGGCGATCACGTCGGCCGCCGGGAACCGCACGTATGGAGAGCTGAACGCCCGGGCCAACCAGGTCGTGCGGGCGCTGCGACGCCGCGGCCTCGCCCCCAAGGATGCGGTGGCGCTGATGTGCGGCAACCGGCCCGAGTTCGCCGAGGTGTTCGCCGCCTGCCTCCGCGCCGGCTTCCGGCTCACGCCGATCAACTGGCACCTCACCGGCGACGAGGCGGCCTACATCATCGACAACTGCGGAGCCAAGGCATTCATCGCCGACGCCCGCTACGCGGCGGCCGCTGAAGCGGCGGCGGCGCAGTCACCCGGTGCCACGGTGCGCCTCGCCATCGGCGCCAACGGCGACGATGTCGTCGCCTTCGAGCCGTACGGCGACGTCGTGCTGGCCGAGGACGACGGCGACATCGACGATCCGTCGGCGGGCACGACGATGCTCTACACCTCCGGCACCACCGGTCGCCCGAAGGGCGTGACGCGCCGGGGCGCGGCGCCGACTGCCACGTCGGTTGCCACCGCATTCAGCTACGACCCGGCCACCGACGTCGCGCTGTGCACCGGTCCGCTCTACCACGCCGCTCCGTTGGCCTTCTCGCTCAACGTGCCGCTATTGCAGGGCATGGGCATCGTGTTGATGGACGGCTGGGAGGCCGAGGAAACGCTGCGGCTCATCCAGGAGCACCGCGTGACGCACTCGCACATGGTCCCCACGATGTTCCACCGTTTAGTCACGCTGCCCGACGACGTCCGCTCGAAGTACGACGTGTCGTCGCTACGGGCGCTTCTGCACGGCGCGGCGCCGTGCCCGGTCGCCGTGAAACAAGCGTTGATGGACTGGCTCGGGCCGATCGTGTGGGAGTACTACGCGGCCACCGAAGGGTGGGGCAGCTTCGTCACGCCCGAGGAGTGGCTGGCCAAGCCCGGCACCGTAGGCAAGCCCAGCTTCGAGGACGGCGTCCGCATCCTCGACGACGACGGCAAGCCGGCGGCGGTCGGCGTGGTGGGCACGCTGTATCTCAAGGCGCCGGAGGTGGGCCGCTTCGAGTACTTCGGCGACCCTGACAAGACCGCCGGCGCGTATCTCGACACCGACGATTACTTCACGCTCGGCGACATGGGGTACTTCGACGGGGACGGGTACCTGTTCCTCACCGACCGCAGCGCCAACCTCATCATCTCGGGCGGCGTCAACATCTACCCGGCCGAGGTCGACGCGGTACTGCTCAACCATCCCGCGGTCCAGGACGCGGCCACGATCGGCGTCCCCAACGTCGACTGGGGTGAGGAGGTAAAAGCGGTCGTCGAACTGAAGCCCGACTACTCGCCGTCGGACGGGTTGGCGGCCGAGCTGATCGCGCATTGCAAGGCGTCGTTGGCCGGGTACAAGTGCCCGCGCTCCGTCGACTTCATCGACGCGCTCCCCCGCCACGACACGGGCAAGATCTACAAGCGATTCCTCAGGGACCAGTATCGACAAAGGGCGGCCGAAGGCGGAGCCGGAGCCGACCGGGAAATGAAGGGTGCGGTATGACCATTTGCAAGGACAGAGTCGTCATCGTCACCGGCGCCGGTCGCGGTATCGGACGGGGGCACGCGCTGTCGCTGGCGGCCCAGGGCGCGCGCGTGGTCGTCAACGATCTCGGCGCCGAGGTCGACGGGACCGGCGGATCGATCGGACCTGCCGGCGAGGTCGTCGACGCCATCCGGGCCATGGGCGGCGAAGCCATCGCCAACGGTGACGACGTGTCGGACTTCGACGCCGCCGGGCGGTTGGTACAGAGCGCGATCGACCAGTGGGGCCGCCTCGACGTCGTCGTCAACAACGCCGGCATCCTGCGCGACCGGATGCTCACGAACATGACCGAGGCCGAGTGGGACGCCGTCATCAAAGTGCACCTCAAGGGCACGTTCGGCCCATCGCACCACGCCGCCGCCTACTGGCGCAACCGGGCCAAGGCGGGCGAGACCAACGACGCTCGCATTATCAACACGTCCTCGACGTCGGGCATATTCGGGAACCCGGGCCAGACGAACTACGGCGCGGCCAAGGCCGGCATCGCCGCGTTCACCGTCATCGCTGCGCAGGAGCTGATCCGGTACGGGGTCACCGTCAACGCCATCGCCCCCGGTGCGCTCACCCGCATGACCGAGGGCCTTAACCCGAATCGCCCCGAACCCAAGCCCGACGAGTTCGACCGCTCCGCTCCGGAGAACATCGCGCCGATCGTCACCTGGCTGGCGTCGCCCGAGTCCCACGACGTGACCGGCCGGGTGTTCCTCGTCGCCGGGGGCGTGCTGTCGGTGGCCGAGAGCTGGCGGCGCGGCCCCACCGCCGACAAGGGCGACCGCTGGGACCCGGCCGAACTCGGTCCCGTCGTCCAGAAGCTCCTGGCCGACGCCGCCCCCAACACCACGATGCGGGGGTGACGATGGACCCGATGATTGAAGGCATCCCGCTGTGGGTGGCCGAGACCAACGCATGGATCGTGGCGCCCAACGGGCCGGGGGGCGAGTGCGTGCTGGTCGACGCGCCACCCGACCCCGGAGCGCTCCTCGAGCGCATCAACCACCACGGGCTCACGTTGGTCGCGCTGCTGTCGACCCACGGGCACCTCGACCACATCGGCGGCGTCGGCACGCTCGTGCGCAAGGTCGACGGCGAAGTGCCGGTGCACATCCACGACGGCGACCGTCACATGCTGCTCGACCCGATCGGGACCAGCGGCGGGTTCGGAGCCATGCTCGAAGGCAGCGGGCTCGACTTCCGTCCGCCCGAGCTGATCTACGGGCTCGACGACGGCGAGCGGGTGAAGGGTGCCGGCATGGAGTTCACCGCCATCCACACTCCCGGCCACACGCAGGGCTCGACGTGCTTCCTCCTCGACATCGACGGCACGCCGCCGATCCTGTTCAGCGGCGACCACCTCTTCATGGGCTCCATCGGCCGCACCGACATGCCCGGTGGGTCCTACGACATGCTCATGGCGTCGATGGCCGAGAAGATTCTCCCGCTGGCCGACGACACCGCCGTCCTCCCCGGCCACGGCCCGACGACCACCGTCGGCCGCGAGCGGGCGACCAACCCCTTCATCCTCGAGCTGCTCGCCGGCCCCTAGCCCGAACTGACAGTCAGAACGCGCGCTTTTCCGCGCGTTCTGACTGTCAGTTCGACCGGGTTCGGGCCGTCAGACGAGCGAACGGCCCTCGCTGCCGGCGGCCGGGTCGAGGCCGAGGTGGGCGAGGACCGTGGGACCGATGTCGGTGACGTGGGCGTCAGCGAAGTCGGCCGGCGCGCCGACCTGCATCACGATCCCGTAGCGGGCGTGGTTTGCGTCGTCGGGACCGGTGTCGTTCTCGAACGTGTGGATCTCGCCGGTGCCGAGCTGCCCGACCGACCGCCACGTGAGATCCCCGAAGTACACGATGAGGTCGGGAGCGACGCCGTTGACCTCGCTGTAGAGGTCCTCGGGCCGGTGGGCGCGCGTACCGATCGGCGCGCCCTTCTCGTCGCCCAGCGCCTCGAGTTCGGCGACAAGCTGGTTGCGAACGGACTCGTAGTTGGCGGGGTCCACGATTCCCTGCGGCTCGCGACCGGCGACGTTGAGGAACAGCCGCCCGTAGTAACCGCCGTCGCCCCATGCCGTCGTGCGCGACCAGTCGACCTTGACCTTGGCGAACGGCGTCGGCTCGGTGGGCTCCTCGAGCAGCACGAGGTAACCCTTCTGCTTGAGCCACTCGTTGAGGCAGATGCCGCCGTGCATCCGCTGCGCGCCGTGGTCGGAGACGACCATCACGATGGCGTCGTCGGGCGCCCGCTCGAGTAGGTGGCCGACCTGCTGATCGACCTGCACGTAGTAATCGCGGATCGCGTGCTGTAGGGGGTTGCCCGGCTCGTGCTTCGGGTGCTGCGGGTCCATGTACTTCCAGAACCCGTGCTGGATCCGATCGGGCCCCATGTCGACCATCATCAGGAAGTCCCACTCCTGGGTCGCCATCAGGTACTCGGTGTAAGCGAACCGCCGGGCCGACAACGCGTGGATGTCGCGCAAAATTCGTTGCTTGTCATCCGAGCGGAAGTTGGTGACGTCGAGGATGTAGTCGCCGACCTCGCGCCGCAGCTCTTCCTTCAGCTCGCGTGGATACGTGAAGTCGTTCTCGATCGAGGGGGTCAGGAAGCAGCCGACGCGGCAACCGTTGATCGGGCCCGTCGGGTACGACGGCGGCACGCCGACGATGACGGACTTGAGTCCGGCCTCGCCGGCGACGTCCCACGCGGCCGGCGCCTTGACCGCGTTGGCGGTGGCGAACGAGAGGCCCTCGTAGGTGTGATCCTTGCGATTGCGGAACCCGTAGATGCCAAGCGCACCGGGGCTGCGGCTCGTCATCATGCACGCCCACGCCGGCACCGTGATCGGCGGTTCGATGGTGCGCAGCGGCCCGCTCACGCCTTCAGATCGAAGGCGGCTGAGGTTCGGCAACAGCGGCGCGAACTCCTCGAAAACCAGCTCGGGCGGCGCGCTGTCCAGACCGATGACGATGACCTTGGGCACGGCCGGGCGAACCTACCAGCGGCCCGCCCGGGCGACGAAATCAACGGTTGAGCTACTGCTCCTCGTATGCCGACGCCAGGTCGTAGAGCGATGCCCAGCCCCAACGGGCAACGTTTAGCCTAACTAATTAGTTCGGCTAAGCTATGGCCATGGCGACGGGAACGAAGACGGCAATCAAGACGGCCACGACGAGCGACACGGCGGCGGCCATCGCCGGCCGGCTGCGGATCAGCGCCACTCGCCTGGCCCGCACGTTGCGGCGCGAAGCCGATACCGGCCTGTCCCCCAGCCAGCTCTCTATCCTGGCCACGATTGACACCCACGGCGCCATGACGCTGGGCGAACTGGCCACGCACGAACGGGTCGCTCCCCCGTCGATCACCAAGGTCATCAGCAAGCTGGAAACGGCGGGGTTGGTCACCCGCTCCGCCGACGCCGGCGATCGGCGGGTCACGCGGGTAGCGCTGACCGCCACCGGCGCAACGCTCCTGCGTGAATCACGCCGTCGCAAGGACGCGTGGCTGGCCAACCGGCTCGCGCAGCTGGGCGCCGACGATCGTGCCCGCCTGGCCGCCGCCCTCGACGTCCTCGAGGGGCTGACCGGGCCATGAGGAGCATCGCCCGCGACACGTTCAAGTCCTTCAAGTCCCGTAACTTCCGGTTGTTCTTCGCCGGTCAAGGGATCTCGCAGATCGGCAACTGGCTCACGCTGGTGGCCCAGGCGCTGCTCGTCCTCAAGCTCACCGACAACGGCGTGTTCCTGGGCGGGTTGGCCGCCGCGCAGTTCGGTCCGGTGCTGCTGCTGAGCCCATGGGCCGGCTTGATCGCCGACCGGTCCGACAAGCGCAAACTGCTGCTCGTCGTGCAGCTGATCGCAATGGCGCAGTCGTTCGCACTGGCCGCCCTGGCGTTCAGCGGTCACCCCCCGGTGCTGGCGATCTACGCGGTGGCGCTGGTCGGTGGCATCACCATCGCCTTCGACAACCCGGCCCGGCGCGCCTTCGTGGTCGAGATGGTCCCTGTGGCCGACGTCAACAACGCCGTGAGCCTGAACAGCGCACTCATGACGTCGTCCCGCGTGATCGGCCCGGCGGTGGCGGGCGCGCTGATCGCAACCGTGGGATTCGGGTGGTGCTTCCTCGCCGACGGCGTCTCCTACATCGCCGTCCTGATCGGCCTCTGGATGATGCGCACCGAAGAGCTGCGGCCGCCGCCCGTCACGATGCGGGCCAAGGGCCAGGTCCGCGAGGGCCTCCGCTACGCCCGCAGTGTCCCCGAGCTGTGGGTGCCGCTGGTGATGATGGCAGTGATCGGTACCCTCTCGTACAACTTCCAGACCGTCTTCCCGCTGTTCGCGACGCGCGACCTCCACGGCACTGGCACGACGTTCACGCTGTTGTTCTCGGTGGTCAGCATCGGCGCGCTGGCCGGCGCGCTGGCCTCGGCGCACCGCCGGGTGATCGGCGTGCGCACCGTCGCCGGCGCCGCGCTGGCCTACGGCGGGGCCATGGCCGCTATGGCCATCGTGCCCAACGCCGCCACCGCCTACGCGGTCGGCGTCGTGCTGGGCCTGGCCAGCATCGCCTTCCTCACCGCGTCCACCGCGATTGTCCAGATCGAGGCAGCCCCGGAGATGCGCGGCCGGGTGCTGGCGCTCCAAGCCATGCTTTTCCTCGGGAGCACGCCGATCGGCGGCCCCATCGTCGGGTTCATCGCCGAGCAGTTCGGCGCTCGCTATGCCATCGGCGTGGGCGCGGTGGCCGCGGCCGCTGCCGGTGCGTGGGGACTGGCGAAGGTGCGGCCCACGCCGCGTCGAGCGACGCCGGTTTCGGTCATCGAAAGCCCTGACACCGTCGCCGTCGGCGCCAGCTGAGCGTCTAAGACACGACCGGGGCCGAGCCAACCGTCACGGTGAGGACGCCGCCCGCGAACGGGCGCGACCAGCCGGTGGCTCCGGCGCGGGCCCGGCCTGCCGTCGGGCTGCCGAGGTTGGCCGCCCACGCGGCGTCGGACGCGATTACCGGCACGCGCTTGCCGTCGTCGAAGCCGAAGGACGAACGGTTCGCCGTGTACGCCAGGAGGAACGATCCGAGCGCGCAATCACGCAGTGCGGTCAGCTGTGCCGCCGTCGCGCTGGCGTTCACCTTGGTATAGGCATAGGCCAGCTTGCCCTTGGCCCCGAGCACTGAGAGGAACGCCAGGTCCTGATCCCATTGGGGTGCCTTGCGCACTTGTGCCGCCGGCGCGTCGCCCCATCGGGTGAAGCCCTCGACCTGTACGCCGTCGGCCGCGGCGATGAGCGCGTCGGCCGCCGCCGATGCCTTGTAGTACGCGGCGCCGGTGCCCAGTCCGAACCCGTTGACGACCACCGTCTTGCCGGTCGCGGTCTTGATCCGACGCAGCAGGTCGACGCTGGCGTCGCGCCACGCGGCATCCGTCACCGGTACACCGGCGATCACAGGGCGGGCGCTGTAGAACTCGACGGGAAAGTAGGCGCCGAGCGTGTCGATGAACGCCCCATCGGCGCCGAGTGACACCTCGGCGGCGATCTGCTGAGCCTGCCAGGCCCGGAACGCCGGATTGGTCAGGTCGGCCAGCGTGGTGCCGGCGATGTTCAGCGGTCGGATCTCGTTGCCCTTGACGTCGTGGGCGATCCACTCCGGATGGCTCTGTCTGAAGGTGGCGGCGTCGGCACTGCCCAGCCCGGCGCCCTTCTCGTAGGCGAACAGCGTGATGCCGGCCCGGCGAGAGTGGAGGTCGCTGAGGAGCGGCGCGCTCAGGGCACCGCGCAGGACCACGGTGGCGTAGCTCTGGGCGACCCGCTGGCGGGTGGCGGTGACGGCGAGGTCACCCGTGGCGACGTGGGCGAAGGTTCCGAACGCGCGGGCCGATGCTGCTGCCTCTGGTCCCGTGGCGCCCCGGGCGACCACGCCACGCCCGGCGACGG
>JACDEA010000231.1 GCA_013816725.1 Actinomycetota bacterium | reverse complement strand
TCCCAAGGGCGCTTCCACGCCGGAGTGGGCCAAGCGGTACCCGCCGTTGGTCACGCTCCTCGCCGCGCTCGCCATCGCCATCATCGTGCTGCCGTCGTCGCTCAACCAGCCCCAGACGAACCCGTCACAGACCCTCGAGCTGGCGCCGGTGCCCCCCACGAATGAGAAGCCGCCACCCATCGGCAACCTCAACCAACTCGGGCTCGGCCGCAGCAGCGGCGTCAGCGCAGGCGGTGCGCTGGGCGAGGGCAGCGGGCTCGATGCCGGGGGCGGCCTTCCCGGCGCCACCGACGGCCCCGGCAGCCGCGGCCGCGACCAGAGCACCAAGAACTGCGTGAAGCTGGCCGACGGGCGCCGCCACCAGACCGAGGACCCGCTGTCGCCGCCGTGTAACGCGTTCTTCGACGGGGACAACGGCGGCAACACCTACGACGGCGTCACCAAGGACGAGATCCGGATCCTCTTCTACGAGAACGGCGCCAGCTTCTACACGCCAACCGCTCGCGGCACCGACACCGAGCCGGCCAGCGAGCTACGTGACCTCGACGAGGCGCCCCGGCAGGGCGAGCTGGGCATCGAGACCACGCGCCGGGCCTGGGCCAAGTACTTCGAAGACCGGTACCAGCTCTACAACCGCCGGGCGCACTTCTACATCTACTACGGCAGCGGTTCGGGCACGCCCGAAGCCCGCCAGGCCGACGCCGCCCAGGCCTACGCGCAGGTGAAGCCGTTCGCCACGATCTCCAGCACCGGTTTGTCGGGCGCGTCCGACGATTTCCTCGTGTACATGGCCAAGCGCGGCGTGCTGAACTTCGGATCGTTCAGCGGCCGTACACAAGCATTTTTCAATCAGTTCCCAAAGCGGATCTGGGGGTACCCACCCACGCTCGAGCAGATGGGCGCCATGTACTCCGACTTCGTGTGCAAGACCGTGGTCCCGTACAAGACCTCATTCGGCGGTCCGGGCACTCCGGCGGGGCAGAAACGGAAGTTCGGGATCGTGCGCACGCGTGACGCCACGTACCCGAACCTCCCGAAGCTGGCCGCCGCGGTCAAGAGCAAGGTCCGGGCGTGCGGCGGTGACGTCATCGAGTACGAAGCGACGTTTCCCAAGAACGGGTTCTTCACCGACACCCAGAGCCCGCCCCAGTACGCCACCAACGACATGTTGAAGATGAAGGGGGAGAACGTCACCACGTTGCTGTGGGCCGGTGGCGTCGAGACGAAGTACAGCGCCGCCGCCACCCAGGTCGGGTACCAGCCCGAGTGGGTCACCCTGGGCGACGGGCTCCAGGAAGCCAACAACTACGGCCAGGGGCAGGACCAGAACACGTGGAGCCACGCCTGGACGCTCACGCCCACGGTCAAGATCGTCCCCCTCACCTCGCAGATCTGTTACCAGGCCTACCGCTCAGTCGACCCGAACGCCCCGGAGAGCGACGTGGGCGGGTTCGCCTGCCTCGACTACGACAACCTGCGCCAGATCTTCACCGGCATCCAGGTCGCCGGGCCCAAGCTCGGGCCCACCTCGATCGACAAGGGCTATCACGCCATCCCGTCGATCGAGAGCGAGGACCCCCGCCTTCCGGCCTGCTACTACGAGCCCGGCGACTACACGTGCGTCAAGGACACGCAGGCCATGTGGTACGACCCGCAGGGCATCGAGCCAGGAGGCCAGACTGCAGGGTGCTACCGCATGGTCCTCGGCGGGAAGCGCTTCCGCAGCGGCACCTGGCCGGCCCGCGACATCATCTCGCTCCAGGACCGGTCCAAAGACGAGTGCAACGCCTATGACCAGACTCAGTACATCAACAACCGGCCACCCGATCCCAACGGCGGGTAGTCGCCCCCGGTGCAGGAGAACGGCCAGGCCGTGGCAAACTTTGATTCCATGACCCGCCGCGCCGTCAAAACCTGCGTCAGTTCGTTGGCGGCGCTCGGTCTGGTGTTGTCCAGCCTCGTTGCGATCGTCGCCACTGCGACACCAGCCGCGGCCGACACCAAACCCGAGGTCCACCTCAAGCCGAACCAAGAGGTGGTCGTCAACGGCGCCAGTCTCCCGGTCGGCGGCGCCGGGGCGGCCTACAGCTTCGCCAATGGGTTTTACCCCGATGACTGTAAGAACGACGGAACCGCGTTCGCGTTCTGTGACTACGTCCCCGTCCGCCTCTACGACACCGACAACAAGCCCCTCTCCAAGCAGGCGATCCAAAGCGGCCGGCTGTTCTCGGTCGTGTACACCCTGGAGTGGCAGACCACCAACATCGACATCCCCGGCAACTACCCGCAGCCCACTTCGCAGTACGAGATGACGATCTGGGACGACCCGCTCGTCAAGGACGACGATAAAATCCCGTGTAAGGCCGACGGCCCGATCATCAACTTCTACATCTGCACGTTCGTCTCCGGCGGCGCGTCGGGCGGCAACCCGGGCGGCGACGAGTATTACTACGACTCGGGATTTCTCCAATCGCCTGAGCCCGAGTTGTTCGGCATGGAGCCCAAGGGCAACAGCTACGCGGTCACCGTCGCCCACACATTCGGCGTGAACACCCCGTACAAGCTCAAGGTCAAGTTCATCGAGTCGGCGCACAACCCTGATGACCTCAGCGCCGACGCGCCGATCGACCTCAGCGCGGCCGCAGGCCCGGCGATCAGCAACAGCAGCGCCGGCGGCGGCGGCACGTTCGGCACCCCGCTGCCCGGCCTGGCCCCGGCCGCTGGACCGGGCTTCGACCTGGGTCCGGCGACGATTGGCGCCGACACCGACCTCGACGCGCTCGGCGGCGGCAGCAGCCTCGATCTCAATCCCGACGTCGAGAAGATCATCCGTGGTCGCAGCATCCGTGACTTGAGCCCGCCGGGCAAGGCGTCGCCCGGTCTGATGTTGCTGTGGCTGATCGCACTACCGCTGATTGCCGGTGGCGGTGTTGCCGTGGTGTTCCTGCGGCGGCGGCGCGAGCTCATTCGCATCTGACGCGCCCAACCGCGCCGCGTCTACCGGTCAGGCGACCAGGGCGGCGGGCAGCGCCGCCTTGATGCGGCGCCGGTCGCGCCCGCGTACCCGCCAGGGCAGCGAGAGGATGTCCAGGTCCAGTAGGCCGTGCAGGTGCACGAGGCCGTGGCCGGTGACCTCCGTCCCCCACAGCTGGAGGATGCGCAGTCCCCGGAGCTGGGCGATGTGAGCCAGGCCGGCGTCGGTCACCGCCGTGTTGCCCAGGCCGAGCACGCGCAGCGCAGGCAGCCGGGCGATGAGGGCCAGGCCGGCGTCGGTCACCCGCGTGCCCCACAGCATGAGCGTATCCAGCGCCGGGAGATCCTGGAGGTGCAGCAATCCGGCGTCGCTCACCGGCGTGTGCGACAGGTCGAGCACCTGGAGGCCGGTCATCCCCCGCAGGTGCACGAGCTGAGCGTCGGCCAGGGCGGCGTTCTGCGCGTGCAGGGCCCACAGGCCCGTCGAGCCCAGCGTCCGCAGCACGCTGAGGTCCCTCGCGCCTTCGACCGCGAGTGCGAGTCGCCGCTCGCCGCTGTCGTCCAACGCCGACGTGGGCCCGAACCAGTACCGGAAGCCCTTGCCGACGAGCTGCGGGACCGGGCTGCGCTTGGATTTGGCTCGGCGGTGTCGCGACGACGCGGCGGCGACCCGTTGCTGTTCCAGCGCGTTGTCGTACTCGGCTCGGGCCACCGCGTCGCCCAGCACGCTCCACGCCGCGTTCAACTCGGCCATGGCCCGCTGAGCCTCGCCCACGAGCGCAGCGGACGAGCCGGCGTGCGCGTCGGGATGGAAGCGGCGCGCCTTGCGGTAGTACGCGCGCTTGACGGCCTCAGGGTCAGCTGAGGACCGGACCCCCAGGACGTCGTAATGCGTCGTCACGGCGTCGTGAACTTTGCCAGATCAGTGCACCTGTATCCGGACAGGGTCGGTCCGCACGGGTCGCACCGTCGCGCACGTCTCGTCGGTGCACGACGCCAGGTTGGCGAAAACGGCGTAGTTGCCGTCGAGGGTGCGGCACTGCTCGCGGTTGGCCTCCGACTTGGAGGACGGGTACACCGCGGTGGCACGCGTCGCCGTCTCGCCCGGCGCCAGCGTGAACGCGCCGGTGGGCCCTGGCGGGGCCTGACCGCGCGTGCGGCAGCCGCGGTCGTTCCAACTCGGCGCGTTGGGGTTGCCCTCCGGGATGATGTCGAAGAACCCGTCCTGATTCGGCGCGTAGTACAGCGGCTTGGCCGTGAGGTTCTTGATCTCGAACGTGAGCGTGAAGTCCTCGGCCTGCCGGTAGCAGCGCTTCGTGCCGACGGTGAGAACGAGCCGGTACCCGCTGGGATCATCGACCGACGAACGGCTGGGGCCGGCGCACGGGTCGGCCGGATGAGCGGAGACCGCCGTCGTCTCCGTCGGCCGCCGGCCCGCGACTGTCGTCGTCGTCGCCAATGGGGGAAGGGTCGTGAACGACGGTGTCGTCGTGGGTGCAGCGTCGCCGCCGGCGCGGGTGAACCGGCCGCAGGCCGACACCGCGATCATCGCGGCCAGCACCGCGGCGGCGCCCGCGCCTCGCGCCGTCATCCGAGGTTGGAGGAGCGGGGATAGG
>JACDEA010000230.1 GCA_013816725.1 Actinomycetota bacterium | reverse complement strand
CTTCGAGGCTCTTCATGACTGACGCCGTCTTCATGGAGCAGATGGTCGACCTGGAGTACAAGGTGGTGGCGTCGCCGACGGCGAAGCGGTTCGCCCAGAGCATGGGCGACGGTCGCATCATCGGCCACAAGTGCCCGTCGTGCGGCAAGGTGTACGTGCCGCCTAAGGGCTACTGCCCGATGTGCGTCGTCGAGACCACCGACGCCGACGAGGTGGCCATCGCCGACGTCGGCACCGTCGCCAGCTTCACGGTCCTCACGCCGATCCAATACCGCGGCCAGAATGAGAAGGATCCCTACGCGCTGGCGAACATCCTCCTCGACGGCGCCAGCGGAACGGTCGGCCAGCAGCGCATCGCCGGCGTCCCGAGTGACCAAGTCCGCATGGGAATGCGTGTGAAGGCGGTGTGGAACCCGCCCGACGAGCGGGCGCCCGATGACGACGCCCGCGGGTGGGGCCTCGGCAACGCGATCAAGCACTGGGAGCCGAGCGGCGAATCCGACGCGCCGCTCGAAACGTACCGGGAGCACATGCTGTGAGTCGTGACGTTGCCATCGTAAGTTTCGCGTCGACGTCGGTCACCAATACCGACGTCACCGAAACCCAGTTGCTCTACCCGGTGGTGACCGAGGCCATCGAGCAGTCCGGCATCCGGCGCGACGAGATCGAGTTCACCTGCGCCGGCAGCTGCGACTACCTGCAGGGCGCGCCGTTCGCCTTCGTGTCGAACTTGGAAGCCACCGGCGCATGGCCGCCGATCTCGGAGAGCCACGTCGAGATGGACGGCGCGTGGGCGCTGTACGAGGCGTGGGTCCGGTTGCAGGACGGTGACATCGACGTCGCGCTGGCGTTCTCTTCGGGTGTGTCCTCACGAGCGGTCGACCTAAACGAGGTCACCAACGTGCAGCTCGACCCGTACTACCTGATGCCGCTGTGGCCGGGGCACCTGGCGCTGAACGCGCTCCAAGCTCGCGCTCTCCTCGACAAGGGCACCTACACCGAGAGGGACTTCGCCGCGGTGGCGGCGCGAAGCCGCAGTGACGGGCGGAGCGTGGACGATCTGCTCAATGAGCCGTATGTGGCGTCGCCGCTGCGCGCCCACGATCTTCCACCAGTAAACGACGGCGCCGCCGCGGTGGTGATGGTGGCGGGCGACCGGGCCAAGGAGGTCTGCAGCCGGCCGGCGTGGATCACCGGCATCGACCACCGCACCGACGCGCACTATCCCGGTGTTCGCGACCTGGCGACGGCGACCTCGGCGCGCATCGCGGCCGAGAAGGCCGGTGTGGGCGACGGCGACGTCGACGTGGCCGAGCTGTACGCGGCGACCAGCGCCCAGGAGCTGATCTTGCGAGACGCCCTCGGGTTGGGTGACAAGGTCGAGATCAACCCCTCCGGTGGCGCGTTGGCCAGTCACCCGTTCATGGTCGCCGGGCTGACCCGGATCGGGGAGGCGTTCCGCCAGATCAACGAGAACGGCTGCAACCGCGTCGTGGCCCACGCCACGTCGGGCCCGGCGTTGCAACAGAACCTGGTCGCCGTACTTTCGGCGGAGATGAACACGTTGGCGGCGCCGACAATGAATGGAGTCGCACGCTGATGGAACGCTGCGCGGTGGTCGGCATCGGCCAGACGAAACACGCCAAGGTGCGCGAGGACCTCTCCATGGCCGGCCTCGTTCGGGAGGCGGCACAGCGCGCCCTCGACGACGCCGAGATGACGTGGCGCGACATCGACGCCGTTGTCATTGGTAAGGCGCCCGACCAGTTCGAGGGCTTGATGATGCCCGAGGTGTACCTGGCCGACGCGCTCGGCGCGACCGGCAAGCCCATCTTCCGCGTGCACACCGCGGGCAGCGTCGGCGGATCGACTGCGGTCGTCGCCGCCCACCTGGTCACCAGCGGGGTGCACGAGAAGGTGCTCACGGTCGCGTTCGAAAAGCAGTCGGAGGGCGACACCACGTGGGGCCTGGGTGGCGGTCGCAGCGGCAGCATCGGGGCCGGCGGCTACTTCGCCCCGCACATCCGGGCCTACATCGAGCGCTCGAATGCGCCCGAGTACATCGGCTGGATGGTCGCGCTTAAGGACCGCAAGAACGCGCTGAAGAACCCGTACGCGCACCTCAAACTCGAAGAGCTCACGCTGGAGATGATCAAGGAGTCACCGATGGTGTGGGAGCCGGTGCGCCGGCTCGAGGCCTGCCCGGCGTCGGACGGAGCGGGCGCCATGGTGCTGGCCAGCGAAAAGGTGGCCGACGCGGCGTCGAAGCCGCCGGCGTGGGTGCACGGGCTCGCCGTGCGCAGCGAGTTGGGGCAGTTCCCCGGTCGCGATCCCGTCAACCCGCAGGGCGGTCGCGACTGCGCGGCCGACGTGTACAAGCAGGCCGGGATCACGAACCCGCGCCAAGAGATCGACATGGCCGAGATCTACGTGCCGTTCAGCTGGTACGAGCCGATGTGGATGGAGAACCTCGGGTTCGCGGCGGAGGGCGAGGGCTGGAAGATGACCGACGAGGGCGCCACCGACTTCGGCGGTGACCTGCCGACGAATGTCAGCGGCGGGGTGCTGTCGTCGAACCCGATCGGCGCGTCGGGGATGCTCCGATTCCTCGAAGCGGCGTCGCAGGTACGCGGCACCGCCGGCGAGCACCAGGTCGACGGCGCCCGCACCGCACTGGGTCACGCGTATGGCGGTGCGTCGCAGTTCTTCGCCATGTGGATCGTGCGATCGGCCAAGCCGTAACCATGAGCCAGGGACTTCCGGATCTTTTGACCGAGCGCGACGGGCACGTGCTGGTCGTCACCATGAACCGGCCGGAGGCGAAGAACGCGCTGTCGGGCGAGATGATGCAGGGAATGGCCGAGGCCTGGGACGAGGTCGACAACAATCCCGACATCCGCTGCGCGATCCTCACCGGCGCCGGCGGTGCGTTCTGCGCAGGCGCCGACCTCAAGTCGTTCGCGGCGTCGCCGCCCGGCGAGTCGATGGCGTCGGGCAGCGGGGGCTTCGACCCCAAGGTGATCAAGCCGCTGCTAAAGGGCTACCGCTTGAGCAAGCCGCTCATCGCTGCCGTCGAGGGCCCGGCCATCGCCGGTGGGACCGAGATACTGCAGGGCACGGACATCCGCGTCGCCGGCGAGAGCGCCAAGTTCGGCGTCTCGGAGGTGAAGTGGAGCCTCTTCCCGATGGGCGGCTCCAGCGTCCGTCTCGTCCGCCAGATTCCGTACACGATCGCCGCCGACATCCTCCTGACCGGCCGCCATCTCAGCGCCGCCGAGGCCAAAGAGGTCGGACTCATCGGCTACGTCGTCCCCGACGGCAGCGCGCTCGACAAGGCCAAGGAGTTGGCCGCGATGGTATGCGACAACGGCCCCGTCGCCGTGCAGGGCGTGCTGCGTTCGATCCGTGAGACCGAGGGCATGAGCGAGACCGACGCCTTCGAGATCGAGTCCAAGATCGGCATCGAGGTCTTCCTCTGCGAGGACGCCCGCGAAGGCCCCCGGGCCTTCAAGGAGAAGCGGAAGCCGAACTTCCAAGGGCGTTAGCGATATCCGTCGCCACGTAGCGACGGCCCCGCCACACCACCAACGCGCCGAACCACACCAGCGGCGTGACGATCAGGAACGCATTGGCCAGGTGGCCCTTCATCTCGCCGCGGACGTTGAACTTGAACTGGTCGGCCAGGAACCCGACGATCGGCGGCGACGCCGCGGCGATGAGCGCGGCGAGAAACCCGGTGACCGAGAACGCGATTCCGCGGATTGTTGCGGGGACAACCTCGGCGATCATCACCGTGAGACCCGGAAGACCGGCGACGATCCCGGCCACGCCCAACACCTGCACCGGTAGGCGAAACCACAATGGCACTGGGAAGAACGTAAGCCACAGAAGCAGCCCGCCTACCGAGGTGGTGACCGCGGCGATCAGCATCGGCGCGCCCTCGTAACGGTCGCGGAGGCGGTCGATGCTCACGGCGCCGGCCCATGTGCCGAGCAGCGCGCCGACGAGGATCAGTCCGGCGGCGGCGCCGGCGCCGCCGTCGCGGCCCATTGTGGTGTGGCGCTCGTAGAACGCCGGCGCCCAGAACGCCAGGCCTTGGGTCGCGCCCGACGCGATGGCCGTGCCGATCATCAGCGAGCGCAGTGTCTTGATCTTCAACGCCTCGCGTATGTCGGCGACGAGCGCGCCGACGCCGCGGCTGCCGGTCTCGACGGGCGCGACATCGTCGGCCGCCGCAGTGGTCGGATGGTCGCTCTCGCCCCGTCGCGGTTCGGCCATGCGGGAGATGGCCAGCGCCAGGACGGAGCCAGGGACCCCGACGACGAGGAACGCGGCGCGCCAGCCCCAAAACTTGGCCACCAGCGCACCGAGGCCGATCCCGATGGGCCCGCCCACGATCGGCGCGATGCGCTGCAACCCGTAGGCGCGGCCGCGTATCTCGGGCACGTAGTAGTCGGCCATGAGCGATCCTGACGCCGGGTTGTCGATGGTCTCGCCTGCGCCCAACACCGCCCGCACGCCGAGGAACTGCCAGTAGTTCTGCACGCCGGCGTTGAGCGCCGATATCGCACCCCACGACGCCATGACCAATGCAATG
>JACDEA010000229.1 GCA_013816725.1 Actinomycetota bacterium | reverse complement strand
GATCGCGACGTGCCGGTCGACGAGTTCATCGTGCGGCTGCGCGCCGAGGTCGCGACCAAAGCCCGTTGATGGAGCGGCTGTGGGCCGGGTGGCGGGGCGAGTACGTCGAGGGTGCTGACAACGCCGAGGGTTGCGTGTTGTGCCGCGTCCTCGAAGGCGACGAGTACGTCCTGTGGCGCGGCCGGTCGTGCGCGGCCATCCTCAACGCGTATCCCTATACGAGCGGCCATCTGATGGTGCTGCCGGTGCGCCACGTAGGCGAGATCGAGGCGCTCTCCGACGACGAGTCGCGTGAGTTGTGGCGCGGCGTACACGCCGGCGTCGTTGCCCTCAAGGCGGCCTACGCCCCCCACGGTCTCAACATCGGCGCCAACCTCGGCCGGGTCGCGGGCGCCGGGGTCCCCGGCCACTTCCATGTGCACGCGCTCCCCCGCTGGGACGGCGACACCAACTTCATGACGTCGGTGGCCGAGACCCGGGTGCTGCCCGAGGCCCTGTCGGCCACGTTCGACAAGGTGCGGGCCGCCTGGCCCGGCACGTAGGTTCGCGCCCATGGACTTCATCGGTGAGCCGCTGATCGGCAAGGGCGTGGTCGAGCGCCGCTTCGACGTCAAGTCGGAGAACCGCCTCGTGCCCGGGCTGTTGTGGACGCCGGAAGGAGCCGGCGGCCCGCGCCCCCTGGTCCTCATCGGCCACGGCGGCGGCGGCAACAAGCGCATGGAGTACGTGCTCAGCCTGGCCCGCCGCCTCGTGCGCCACCAGGGCTGGGCGGCGGCGGCCATCGACGGGATCGGCCACGGCGAGCGGAGCGAGCTGTTCGACCAAGCCGAGTTGTTCACGCTCGTTCAGGCAGCCGCCGGCGACATGATCACGGACTGGACGGCGACGCTGGGCGAACTGCGCGCCCTCGACGAAGTCGGCACCGGACCTCTCGGGTACTGGGGACTGTCGATGGGGACGATGTTCGGCGCGCCATTCGTCGGCGCGACGCCCGACGTGCGCGTCGCCGTTCTCGGCCTCATGGGTGACTTGGGCGCCGCGGACCCGTGGATGCGCGCGGCGAGGAACATCACCGTGCCCGTGCTGTTCCTCGCCCAACTCGACGACGAGCTGATCCCGTTCGAGAGGGCGACGACGCTGTTCCGGGCGATCGGATCAGGCGACAAGCGGCTCCACGCGCACCCCGGCCTCCACTCGGCGGTACCCGTCGAGGAGATCGAGGCCTCCGAGGCGTTCCTCGCCCAACACCTTCGTGGCTGAAGCCGACGAGCTGCCGGCCGAGCTGGATGTCACCGGCTTCGTCGGTCCCTACACGTTCCCCGACGTGGCGCGCCGCCGGATCCCCGCGACGCTGTTGTTCCTCACCGGGGTCGGCCTCATAGCGTTGTACGCGGCCCGCCACGACGGCGGCGTGCTCGTCACCCGCGGGCTGCTGTGGGCCGGTGTTGCCTTCTTCCTCCTGGGTCTCTACCACCGGATGGCGGCCTACCCGCTGAACGTCAAGGAGATCGACGCGCTCGTAGCGGCGACGAAGGAGGTCGGCTTTCCCGTCGGGCACGCGTCGGCCCAAGTGGGCTTCCGCGGCCTGCGCAGCCGGCCGAACTGGCGGATCCTGCTGTACTCGGCCGACGACCCCCCGACCAAGCGCGGGCTCGTCCTCGTCGACGCGGTAACCGGCGCAGTCCTCGACCACTACGTCGAGGACAACCCGGAGGACTGGTCCTCCTACCCAACGAACTGACAGCCGGAACGCGCGGAATAGCGCTCGTTCCGACTGTCAGTTCAGCGACGCGTTCAGGCGTCCTGCTTCTTCGCGACCTTGTCGTAAAGGTGCGAAGGCAGCGTGTCGTAGTGGTCGTGTTTGACGGTGAATTGGCCCCGCCCGCCCGTCATCGACCGCAGGTCGATCGAGTACCGAAGGATCTCCGACGTGGGCACGTACGCCATGATCGTCTGCTCGCCGTCGCCGGCCGCCTCGGTCCCCTGCACGCGGCCGCGGCGCGAGTTGAGGTCCCCCATCACGTCGCCCTGATACGCGTTGGGCACGGTTACCTCCACCAACGAGATCGGCTCGAGGAGTACCGGGTTGGCCTTGGCCATTGCCTCCCGGAAACCGAGCGAGCCGGCCATCTTGAAACTCATCTCCGAGCTGTCGACCGAGTGGTATTTGCCGTCGTAAAGGGTGGCTTGAACGTCGACGACGGGATAACCGAACACGCCCCCCATGGACATGGTCTCGGCGATCCCCTTCTCGACCGCGGGGATGAACTGCTTCGGCACTGCGCCGCCGACGATCTTGTCGATGAACTGAAACCCGCTGCCCTTGTCGAGCGGCTCGACCCTGATGAACGCCACGCCGAACTGGCCGTGGCCGCCGGTCTGCTTCTTGTACTTGCCCTCGGCGTCGGCGGTTCCGGTAATCGTCTCGCGGTACGGCACCACTACATCCTCGGTCTCGACCTCGACCCCGAACTTGCGGTGCAGCCGCTCGGCAACGATCGACAGGTGCGTCTCGCCGGCGCCCGACAGCAGCGTCTGGTGCGTTTCGTCGTCGCGGCGCACCAGCAGCGACGGGTCCTCGTCCTGCAGCTTGTGCAGCGCGGTCATCAGCTTGTCTTCGTCGCCCTTGGACCTGGGCCGGATAGCGATCGACAGCGCGGGAGGGATCGGTTCGGGCATCTCAACCCGCACGGGAGTGCCCTTGGGGGCCAGGGTGTCGCCGGTGACGGTGTCACCCAGCTTGGCCACCGCAGCGATGTCGCCGGCCGGCACCTCGGGAACGGGATCCTGTTCCTTGCCGCGCAATGCGAACAGCGCATGCAGTTTCTCGTCGGTGTGCGTGCGCGGGTTGGTAAGCACCGCGTCGGGACGGATCGTTCCCGACAACACCTTGAACATCGAGACCTTCCCAACGTAGGGATCGGCCAGCGTCTTGAACACGTAGGCCAACGGCTGGCCGCTGGGATCGCAGGCCACTTCGTGACGTTCGGAACCAGCAGACACGTTGATGCCCGGGCGGTCGCTCGGCGCCGGGCCGATCTCGCAGATGAACTTGGCCAGGCGGTCGATGGCGACGCCCTTGGTGGCCGACCCGCATACCACCGGGAACACCGATGCCGCGGCAACCCCCTTGGCCAGCGTGTCCTCCAGCTCCTTCGGGCTGGGGGTGTCGCCGTCCAGATAGCGCTCCATGAGGTCGTCGTCGGCCACGACGATGCCCTCGACCAGGTTGTCGTGGACCTGGTGCTCGAGCGCTTCCATCTCCTCGGGAATCTCGCCCTCGACGCCCTTCCCGGTGTCGTAGGTGATCGCGGTGTCGGTCAGGAGATCGGCCACACCATGGAAGTTGGTCTCCTCGCCGATCGGCAGCTCGAGCGGCGCCACGCCGGCTCCGAAGGAAGAACGCAACTGATCGAGTGTCCGCTCGAAGCTGGCCCGCTCGCGGTCGAGCTTGTTGATGAAGATCATGCGGGGAAGCCCGAGCGCGGCCGCCGCCTTCCATACGACGTCGGTCTGGACCTCGACGCCTTCGACGGCGCTGACGACGAAGACCGCGAGGTCGGCCACCCGGAGCGCCGACAGCGTGTCGGGAAGGAAGTCGGCGTAGCCCGGCGTGTCGAGGACGTTGATCTTGTGGCCCTCGTACTCCAGCGGCGCCAGCCCGGTCGATACCGAGATTCCCCGCTTGGTCTCCTCGGGTTCGAAGTCGGTGGTGGTCGTGCCGTCCTCGACCCGCCCCTGACGGTTCACGGACCCTGCGCAGAACAGCAACGCCTCGGTCAGGGTGGTCTTTCCGGCACCCCCGTGCCCCACGAATGCAACGTTGCGGATCTTGGAGGACGGGAAGCTCTTCACGGGCGCCTCGCATGCCTAGGGGTGATGGGGTCCCAAGAGTAGTAAGGGCCGGTGGTAGCGTGGATGGCGGACGGAGTGCGTTTTCCCGACTTCCCCGCACTGGCCCGGCCGAGAAATCAGACCGAGACTCAGCCGCAGACCGCGATTTAGAGGAGCCGATTTGTTCGACGGACGGTGGCGAACCAGCGTCGAGCAGGGCCTAAAACCCATCGGCTCCAGCCTCGAGCGAACCGGGATTCGCCCGGATCACCTCACTGTTGCCGGCCTCGTCGTGGCCGTCGCCTGCGCGGTGGCCATCGCGCAAGGCCATCTCGTTCTCGGCGTCGTGCTTCTCGCTGCCTCTGCGCTACCCGACCTGCTCGACGGCGCGGTGGCCCGGGCGCGAGGCGGCGGCTCTGTGCGCGGTGCCTTCTTCGACTCAGTCGCCGACCGCGTCACCGATGCGCTGGTGCTCGGCGGCATCGGCTGGTACCTGGCCGCCGAGCACGGCGGGCAGGCGGCCATGCTGCCGTTCGCCGTCCTCGGCGTTTCGATGTTGATCTCCTATGAGCGGGCCAAGGCCGAGGCGCTCGGCTTCTCGGCCAAGGGCGGGCTCATGGAGCGGGCCGAACGGATCATCGCGATAGCGGTCGGCCTGGCCTTTTCGGTCGTGCTCGTCCCGGTGTTGTGGCTGATGCTCGCCCTCACGACGCTGACCGCGGTCCAACGATTCATCACGGTCTGGCGCCAAGCGAGCCAGCCTCGG
>JACDEA010000228.1 GCA_013816725.1 Actinomycetota bacterium | reverse complement strand
ACCGGATGCTGGGCGGCGGTCAGCGCGGTGGTGGCCGCCTTGGTCCCGTCGCCTACTTCGCGAGCAGCGAAATACCCGCCGGCCTTGGTCGGGGAATGGGTGGCGGTGAGGCCGTCGAGAAAGGCGCGGAGCGTCGGTGAGAGTGCCTCGTAGGCGGCGGCCATGTCTACCCAGATCGTGTCGCCTCCCACGTCGGGCACCACCTCGGCGTGCAGCATGGCCCCGAGGGGCGGGTTCTCCTGGAACGTGAGGTCGCTGTGCCACACGTCGGCGCGCGCACCTTCGTCGGAGTCCAGCGAGAGCACTTCGGGGTGACCCTCCACGCTCGGCTCCACGGGATGCGCAGGGGTGGGCTCGCCGAACCGTTTGGCCAGCTCAGTGAGTTCGGCCGCGTCGAGTGACTGGTCCCGAAAGAAGATGACTTTGTGCGCGAGCAGCGCGTCGCGCACTGCGGCGACCGTGTCGCCCTCGAGTTCGGCTCCGAGCTTGACGTCGTTGACCACGGCACCGAAGCCGGGCGTGACCGGTGATACCGAGGGCGCAGCCATGACCGGAGGCTAATTGGCGGGCGCGCCGCGACGCGCTCGGCGTTGCCGGTCGCCGGGCGTAGCGTTCGGGTGGTGACGACCACGACGGGTTCCCTCTTGCGGCCGCGACTGCGCGGCGTCATCCACCTGTGGGCCACCCCGGTCGCCGTCGTGTTGTTCGTCGTTCTGGTTGCCCGGGCCACGGCGGCCGATCGCGTTGCGGTGTCTGTCTACGCCGTGTGCGTAACCGCCATGCTGGCGGTGAGCGCCACGTATCACAGCGGTCGCCTGTCACCGGTGTGGTTCGTCCGACTCAAGCGCCTCGACCACTCGACGATCCTGTTGGCCATCGCCGGGTCGTACACGGCCGTCATCGGGCTGGCGCTCGAAGGCAAGACACGGTCGACATTCCTCGTCCTCGTCTGGGCGGCCGCGACGGTCGGGATACTGCTCCGCATGTTCTGGCTCCACGCCCCGTATCCGGTCGTCGCCGTTGTCTACGTCGTCGTCGGCTGGATGGCAGTGCTCGATCTGCCGGCGTTCGTCCACGCGCTCAGCGGGATCGAGCTCGCGCTGTTCGCTCTCGGCGGCGTCCTGTACACCGTCGGTGCCGCCGTCTATGCGGTTCACAAGCCCAACCCGTGGCCGGCGACGTTCGGCTATCACGAGATCTTCCACGGCCTCGTCGTGCTGGCCGCCTTGGCGCACTACGTGGCCGTGTACAGCCTGGCCGGGCGGGCGTGAACTTCGCTGGGCTCGCTGCCCGGGTTGCCGATGCCGCGTCCGATTGAGGAGATCGTCGACGGCGACACCGTGTGGCGGTTCGACCGCAAGTTCCTCACGTCGAACTGGACGTGCATTTGGGGCCGCGGGTGCTTGGGCATCCTCGATGAGCCGGCCGAGCATCTGGCGCAGGGCTGCTGCTCCATAGGTGCGCACCTCGGCGACGTCGACGAGGCGCGCATGATCTCGGCGCTGGCGGCCACACTCCCGCCCGAACGGTTCGAACAGCACGACGCCGCGGTCGACGGTGGCGTCTTCGCCGACGAAGAGCGCCTGTATACGCGCGTGGTCGACGGCGCGTGCATCTTTTTCAACCGGCCCGACTTTGCCGGCGGCGCCGGGTGCGCGTTGCACCTGGCGGCGGTCGACGCCGGCGAATCACCCATCGAGTGGAAGCCGTCGGTCTGCTGGCAACTACCGATCAAGGTGGATTGGGAGGAGGCCGATGACGGGACCGAGGTCGCCACGGTGCGGCGTTGGTCGCGCCCCGATTGGGGCACTGACGGCGAGACGATGGCGTGGTGCTGCACCGAGGGCGAACTGGCCTACGTGGGAGACGAGGCGGTGGTGGAGTCCCTGGGGCCTGCGCTCGCCGAGGTCGTCGGCGCCGCCGTGTATGTGGAGCTACGCCGGCGACTAACGGTCGAAGACGGCGACGATCTCGACGTGGAAGCTTTGGGGAAACATGTCGACCGGGGTGACGGCCGTGAGCCGGTAGCCGGCGTCGACGAGGAGGCGCGTATCGCGCCCGAACGCGGCGGCGTCGCAGCTGACGAGCACGACCCGTGACGCACCGGTCGCGCTGACGACAGCGACGCCGGCGCGCCGCAGGCCGTCGCGGCTGGGATCGGCGACGACCAGGTCGGCGGGCACCGCGGTCCACCGCGTCACGTCGGCCGCCACGATGGTTACCGCGCCCGAAAGATTCACGCGCGCGTCGGCCACCGACGACGCCGAGCCCTCCACCGCGGTGACCCGCCAGCCGCGATCGGCGAGGACGCCGGCAAAGAGCCCGACGCCGCTGTAGAGGTCGACCACGTGTGCGCTCACGCCGTTGCCGGCGGCGACGGTCACGAGCGCGGCCAACGCGTCAGCACCGTCGGGCCGGCCCTGGAAGAACGACCGGGCCGAAATTCGCCAGAGCCGGCCGGCGACCACCTCGTGGATGTGGTCACGTCGGACGTCGGCAGGCACGTCGACCGCCGCGTGCGACGGCGACGGTGACGCCAGGCGCTCCCCGGTGCGGGCGCCGCACCGCAGCGTCACTTCACGGGCGTCGCCGTAGCGACCGTTGACGAGTAGGTCCTCGACCAACGGATGGGCGACGAGGCAGCCGTCGACCGCGGTGACGTCGTTGCTGCCGAGGTTGCGATAGGCGGCGCGACCGTCCCGCACCGCGGCGCGAAGCGTCGTCCGGTAGGCGGTGGTCGCCAGCTCGATAGTCGGGCGCATCGGCGCGTCCTCGACGCCAGCTTGCCGCCGCAGCGCGTCGGTGATGATGCCCGCCTTGAGGACACGCTGTCCTTCGGCCGTGACGTGCTGCCACTGGCACCCGCCACACCCGCGGGCCAGTTCGGCGCACGGCGCGGCAACGCGGAAGGGGGACGGGTCGAGGACCTCGACGACGCGGGCTCGCGAGAAGTCGCGTCGTTGATCGGTGATCTCCAAGGTGACGGTCTCGCCCGGAAGCGCACCGGCGATGAACACCACTCGTCCGTCGTCGCCGCGGCCGATGGCGTCGCCGCCGGCCACCATGGACGTCGGGGTGATCACCGTCTCAGTGTGCACCGAACTGGACCCGTGCCGTTCAGTGCGACACTCGGGCGGTGATCCTCGTGGACGCCGACCGTGTGTCGATGAGCCGACCCGGTCGGGTGCTATTCGGTGATCTTTCCCTCACGCTGTCGACCAGCGACCGCCTCGGCGTGGTCGGGATCAACGGCACGGGGAAGTCGACACTTCTGCGGGTGCTGGCTGGCGAGGTAGAGCCCGAGTCGGGAGTTGTGCGGCGCGGTCGCGACGTGCGCATCAGCGCGCTCGGCCAGCGGCCGCACCTGCCGTCGGGCACCGTCCGCCAGGCGGTGGGCGAGGGATGGCAAGCGGCGGCGGTGCTGGATCGGCTCGGGATGGGCCCGCTCACCGAGACGCCCGTTGAGCTGCTCTCCGGTGGTCAAGCCAAGCGCACAGCGCTGGCCCGGGTGTTGCTCAATGAGTCCGACTTGCTCGTGCTTGACGAGCCCACCAACCATCTCGACCTCGACGCCATCGCCTGGCTGGAGGATCGCCTGGCCCAGCACCGTGGCGGCCTCATTCTCGTGACTCACGACCGCCATGTCCTCGACCGCGTGACCACACGGGTCCTCGAACTGGATCGTGGCCGGGACTACCTGCACGAGGGCGGCTATGTCGCCTACCTCGAGGGCCGGGCCGAGCGCGACGAAAGGGCCGAGGCCGCTGAGCGCACGCGGCGCAATCTCGCCAGGCGGGAGTTGGCCTGGCTGCGCCGCGGCGCGCCGGCGCGGACTCGCAAGTCCAAGGCCCGGATCGCCAGTGCAACCGCGCTTGTCGACGGTCGCGCACCCGCCGCGGCGCGGACCGACGCACTCAACCTCTATATGGGGACGCCGCGGCTGGGCGACAAGGTCATCGAGTTGACCGGCGTCGCCCACCGCTACGACGGCGGGCCGACATTGTTCGACGGCGTCGACCTCCTTGTCGACCCACGCGAGCGCCTGGGTGTCATCGGTGCCAACGGCAGTGGCAAGTCCACCCTCCTCGACATCGTCGCCGGTCGGACCGTGCCGGCCGCAGGACGCGTCGATGTGGGGCCGACGGTGCGCCTCGGCTACTACGACCAGACCGGCGCCGCTCTCGATCCGTCGATGCGCGTGCGCGACGCCGTCGTCGGACCCCCCGGCGTCCCGGGGCCGGGCGAGACGCTGCTGCTCGAGCGGTTTTGGTTCGACCGCGACGCCCAACGGGCGCCTATCGGCACCCTCTCGGGCGGTGAGCGGCGCCGGCTGCAACTGTTGCTCCTGCTGCTCGGGCGGCCGAACGTGTTACTGCTCGACGAGCCAACCAACGACCTCGATCTCGACACGCTGCGGGCGCTGGAGGACTTCCTGGAGGACTGGCCCGGCGCGCTGTTCGTGGTCAGCCATGACCGTGCGTTCCTCGAACGCACGGTGGAGGAAGCGGTCGTGCTCGACGGCCAGGGCGGCGTGGCCCGGGTGAACGGTGGGTACGCCACGTGGGAGGCGGCGCCCCGCGACCGCGGTCGCACGCGAGACGCGCCAGCACCGGCGGGCCGCTCC
>JACDEA010000227.1 GCA_013816725.1 Actinomycetota bacterium | reverse complement strand
GCGCCGACCCTGCCGCGCCACAGACCACGGCGCGGCTCGACGGCGACGCGTGGGTGCTCGACGGCGAGAAGGTAGCGGTGCCGTGGGGCCCGCTGGCCGACGTCATCGTCGTCAGCGCCGGCGGTGGCCTTTTCGCGGTCACGCCCGACCTCGCCGGGGTCACCGTGCAGCCCGCGGTCGGCACGACCACCGAGCCGCAGGCGGTGCTCGCGCTACGCGGTGTGCGGGTTCCGACCGACGACGCCATGACCGCACCGGGCGCCGTGCAGTGGGCGTATGAGCAGGCGCTGGCCGCGGTGTGCGCGACGGCTGTCGGTGTGTTCGAGAAGGCGGTGCAGATCACCGCCGGCTACATCACCGAGCGCCAGCAGTTCAATCGCCCGATCGCCACGTTCCAAGGGGCGACGCTGAAAGCGGCCGACACGTACATCGATCTCCAAGCGATCACGGTGGCGACGTGGTCGGCGCTTTGGAAGCTAAGCGAATGCAGTGAGCAGGCGGCCGACGCGCTGGCCATCGCCAAGTTCTGGGTGTCCGACGGCGGCCAGCGCATCGCCTACGCGTGCCAGCACCTCCACGGCGGCATCGGCGTCGACACCGACTATCCGCTGCACCGCTATTTCTTGTGGGCCAAGGAGCTGGACGTGATGCTCGGCAGCACGTCGGCCCAATTGCTGCGCGTGGCCGTCTGATGCAGCTCGAGTTCACCCCCGACCAGCTGGCCCTGCAACAGCAGCTGCATGACTACTTCACCGCGTTGATGACGCCAGACCGCAAGGAGGCCATCGACGTCGAGCGGATGGGCAAGCCGTACCGCGACACCGTTCGCCAAATGGGCAAGGACGGGTGGCTCGGCGTCGGCTGGCCCAAGGAGTACGGCGGCCAGGGCTTCGGTCCCGTCGAGCAGTTGATCTTCTTGCAGGAGGCGGCCCGCGCCGGTGCGCCCATCCCGATGGTCACGCTCAACACCGTCGGGCCCACCATCGCGGTGTTCGGCAACGACGAGCAGAAGGACTACTTCCTCCCCAGGATCCTGGCCGGCGAGTTGCACTTCGCCATCGGCTACACCGAGCCCGAAGCGGGCACCGACCTGGCGTCGCTGCGCACTCGAGCGGTGCGCGACGGCGACGAGTACGTCGTCAACGGCCAGAAGGTGTTCACGACCGGCGGACACGACTCGGACTGGATCTGGCTGGCGTGCCGCACCAACCCGGATGCGCCCAAGCACAAGGGCATCAGCATCCTGTTGGTCGACTGCACGTCGCCCGGATTCAAGTGGACGCCGATCCACGTCATCGGCGGCGGGCACACCAACGCCACGTATTACGAGGACGTGCGCGTTCCCGTGAGCCGCCGCGTCGGGGAGGAGAACGGCGGTTGGAAGATGATCACCACGCAACTCAACTTCGAGCGCGTCGCGCTCGGTCCGGCGGCGGGGATCCTCAAGGACGTCGAGATGGTGGCCGAGTGGGCCCGCCAGACCGACGCGCCCGAAGGCGGCAAGGTGTTCGACCGGGAGTGGGTGCGGCTCAATCTGGCCCGCATCAAGGCCAAGGCCGACGTGGCCGAACTGTTCAACTGGCGCGTCGCCGCGCTCCAGGACAAGGGCGAGCTGAATCCCGCCGACGCGTCGGTGATGAAGGTGTACGGCACCGAGCTGCGCATCGAGACGGCGCGCCTTCTGATGGAGATCCTCGGGCGCGGCGCGACCCTGCGCGAAGGATCGCCGGGTGCGGTGCTCAACGGCCGGCTCGAGCGGGCCTACCGCAGCGCGATCGTGGGGACGTTCGGCGGCGGCGTCAACGAGATCCAGCGCGAGATCATCGGCATGGCCGGCCTGCGGCTTCCGCGAGTCCCTCGCGACAAGTGACCGTTCTGCCAGGAGAATCGCGGCACACGGGTCCGCGACTTATCTGGCAGTTCGCAGGATCAGGTGTGAGTCGCCGAACTCGTGCCAGTGGTAGCGGTGGGCGATGGCCGCCGCGTACGCCGTGCTCAGCGCGTCGTGGCCGGCGATGGCCTCGAGCATCAGCAGGTGCGATGCCTGCGGCTCGTGCCACCCGGTGATCAGGCCGTCGACCGCCCGGACGCCGCGCGCCGGTTCGACGACCAGGCCCGTCCACCCGTCGCGGGGGTGCACGCGCCCGTCGTCGTCGACGGCGCTCTCGAGCGCCCGCACGACGGTGGTGCCGACCGCGATGACCCGACCGCCGCCGGCCCGAACGTCGTTTACCCGCCGGGCCGTCTCGGCCGGCACCCGGTAGTACTCGGGGTACGGGCGCTCGTGTGCTTCGAGTGACGAGACGCCCGTATGGAGGACGAGTGGGGCGACGCCGACGCCCTTGACGACGAGCGCGGTGATCATGTCCGCGGTGAAGGGCCGGCCCGCGCTGGGCATCTCGGCGCTACCGGGCTCTGACGCGTACACGTTCTGATACGCGCTGGCCGGCCACGCCTCCTTTACATAGCTGTACCGGATCGGGAAGCCATTGCGCTCGAGGTATGGCACGGTGGGCTCGGGGGTGTCGAGGTGGGCGATCCACAACCGGGTGGAGCCGGGGAAGTGATCGAGCAACGTCGCCGTCGCGCCGGCGGGAAGGGCCAGCACTTCTCGGTCGAGGTCGCCGGTGTACGGCAGGCTGGCCGGCGGCGCCGCGTCACGGGGCTCGACCAGCCAGTGGCCGTTCTCGAGTCGGGTCGAGATGTGGAGCTGTAGCGCATCCCCGCTCGGGCGGGTGGCCACGACGGCCGCCGGCACGGTGGCCGAGGTGTTGATGACCAGCAGGTCGCCCGGTCGCAAGAAGCGCGGGAGGTTGGCGAACCGCGCGTGGATCGGTTCCTCGGCCTGGCGGGACACGAGCAGGCGTACGTCGTCGCGCGTGCGGCCCTGCGCTTCGGGCGGCTCGTGCGCTTCGAGGTCGGCCGGCAACTCGAAGTCGAGAGCGGGGGGCAGGAACGCCGTTGTCGTGGTCGCCGCGCTCATGACACCACCACTTCCTGCACGCGGTAGCGCCCGCTCGGCGGCCGGGTCGTGATCAGCGTCACGAGACCCGGCACGCTTTCCTCGGGCGGCGGTCGATCCGAGATGTCCTCACCGGGGAACGCCTCTTGGTGCATCTGGGTGCGCATGTCGCCGGGGTCGACCCAGTACACGTGCAGCGCTGGCTCCTCGGCGGCCAGCACCCGGCTGGCCTGTTCGAGCGCGGCTTTGGACGAGCCGTACCCGCCCCAGCCCTCGTAGCCCTCCACGCCGGCGTCGGACGTGATGTTGACGACGGTGCCGCCGCTCTCGCGGAGGAGCGGCAACGCCTCTTGCAATAGGGCGATCGGCGCCACCACGTTGACCTCGTACACGTTCCGCAGCGCGTCGAGCGGGTAGCCGTCCAGGCGGGGCTGCGGGCTGGGCCCCAACACGCTGGCGTTGTTGACGACGACGTCGAGCCCACCCAGGCCGACGGCGGCGCCGACGAGCCCTCGCCGGTGGTCGGTATCGGCGACATCGCCGGCGATGGCGACGACGTCGGTGGCGGCGGCCAGTTCGTGGCGCGCCGCTTCCAGCGCGTCGACGCCCCGGGCATCGATCACGAGCGACCACCCGTCGGCGGCCAGCCGCCGGGCCAGTGCGAGACCCAATCCTCGGGATGCTCCAGTGATGAGCGCTACCGGCATGGCGGTCTCCTTGTCTGCTGTTTCACAATATAACAAGGAAAATCTGGTTAAACAACCGTGATATTGGTCACGCCTTTTCGCGGCCGGTCATCACCTCGCTGCGATAGCGCCAGCCGTTGTCGACGAGTTCGGCCCGGCCCTCGTCGCCCAGGTCGGCGGCGGCTACGACCCAGTCGATTTCTTCGGCCAGCGTCACGCCGAAGATGCCCGGGTCGTCGGAGCCGACGACGACGGGAACGCCGCGGTCGAGGAAGCGGTGCACCGGATGGTGCTCGGGGTCGTAGATGGCACCGATGCGCCGGTTCGATGTCGGGCAGACCTCGACGACGGCGCCGGCGGCGACCACGCGTTCCATGGCGTAGTCCTGGCGGCGGCGGACCTCGTCGAGCCGCCGGGCGTCGTAGTGGTGATCGATGACGGCGCCGGGCGCCAACGCTTCGAGCCGCCGCCGTTCGTCGTGCAGGGCGCGTTCGTCGACGGCCACGCCGTGGGAGGCCAGGCCCGGCGCATGGGCCAGGTCGTAGTCGATCTGGTCGCGCCGCTCGCTCACCGCCTCGCTGCGGTCGTGTTCGCCGTAACAAGCGGGGTCGATGCCCAGAGCGATGGCGTGACCGAGACGGTGCGCACCCAGCTCGGCCGCCTGCTGTACCCACCGCACAGAACTCTCCAGGGTCTTGTCCCTGAAGCTCTCGCCCACGTGGTACAGGATCGCCAGCGCCCGGTCGGGATGTGCGTCGTTGAACTCGTGAACGGCGCCGAAGAACTCAGCCTTGTCGCCCGGCGGGTGGCCCTCCTCGATGTAACAGAAGTCGATCCCCGTGAGCGATTCGCCGTGCGGGCCGAGAGCCAGGTCCTGGGTCACCTCCCACATCGACCACGGGTCGCTGCGGGACAACCCGACCGCCAACCGCTCGGTGATGGCGTCGTTCCCGCTCGCATACTCGGCCAACAGTTCGGCGATGAGCGGGCC
>JACDEA010000226.1:883-4672 GCA_013816725.1 Actinomycetota bacterium | reverse complement strand
CGTCTACGTACGTCGAGGTGTGAAACGTCCACGCACCGAGTTCTTGCAGGATCCCGAGGCCGACAGCGGCGACGAAAGTGATGGGCAAGCTCGTCATGCCGCCGATCACCGCCGCGGCCAGCGTGCGTAGGAGCAGGGAAAAACCGCCGCCCGACACGCTGGAGAAGCTGGCGAAGCCGAGCAGCGGGACGCGCAGCACGACGGCCAGCGCCGACAGCAGTCCCGAGATCGCCCACACGACTGTTGACAGCCGCGCCACCGGTATCCCGAGGAGGTTGGCGCGGTCGCCGTTTTCGGCCGCGGCGCGAATCGCCACGCCGTAGTCGGTGTAGCGCAGGAACCACGTGAGAGCGATCAGCACGGCCGGCACCACGATCATCACCAGGACGTGGTCGCCGCTGAACACGACCGGGAAGATTTTGAAGCGCACATCAAAGGGCGTTTCGAATCTCTCGGCGATCAGGCCCGACCACTTCAGCGGGATGATGACGCTTATTCCGTTGAGTATTTGCGCGAGACCGATGGTCGCGACCGCGAGGATGAGGCGGGGCGCCTGGCGGAACCGCCGGATCACGAGCATTTCGACCAGAGCGCCGAGCACGACGGCGATAACGAGCCCGGCGCCGATCGCCAAGAAGTAGTTCCAGTGCAGTTTTAATTTGAACTCGATCGCGAGCACTGCGGCCACTGCGCCGAACTCGGCCTGCGCGAAGTTCACGACTTTGTTGGCTTTGAAGACGAGCACGATGCCGATGGCTATCAGCGCGTTAAGCGCGCCGAATACGGCGCCGACGAGGATGATCCCCAGTGGCATGCCGCGCGGCAAAACGTTGTCGCCCACGATCCACACCAGCACCGGCGCGACCACCCACGTCGCGATCCGTGCGGAGCGTGGCGCCGCGTCGAACGAGTCGCGGATCCGCTGAAGGGCGGCCGTCACGAACTGCTGCTCCCCATGGCGGCGGCGCTACTTGCCCGGATAGATGGGCGGGTCCTCGGCCGGCCAGTTGCCGGCAGAGAAGCGGCGCCCGCCGTAGGTCTCAAGGTAGGCCCCCTTCTTGCCGTCGAAACCCGTGGCGTTGCCCTCGTAGTAGATCTCTCGCGAGTCGTCGATCGCGGTGTGGTCGTCCTTGAACGACCATGTGCCGACCGCGGCCGTGTCTCCGCCGCCGGCGGGCAGGTTGTGCGTGCCGATGGCGATGTTCTGCGGCGTCAGGTTCGGCCCGGCCGCTTGGAGTTGGTTGAACAGCTGCAAGAGGAAGTAATAGGTGAGCGCGGCGCCCGTGGGGAACGTCGACTTGCCGGTGGCGGCCTTGTAGGCGAGCGCCGCCTCGCCGGTCTGGCTGTACACCTTGGAGTCGGTACCGATCTGGCTCATGCCGAAGAGGTGACCGTCGACCTCTTCCTGGTCCCACAAGCGGGCGAAGCCGTTGGTGTCCTGGGCGGCGACGCCGATCGACAGCCACTCGGGGCGGTAGCGCTGCTTGTTCGCCGCCTGGGTTAGGAAAACCGAGCTGAGCGGGTCACACGCCATGACGACCGTGGACACTTTCGCGGCCTGGAACTGCACAATGCCGCGGGCCGCTTCGCTCGGGAACTGACTGACGTCGAGCGCGTAGCTGTAGCGGGGCTCTACCGTGGTGTTGTACTTCGTCTTCAGGTCTTCCTGAGTGAGATCAGTGCAGTGCTGGTAGCCGTCGTTGTCCGGCACATACGTGGCGAACCGACGCTGCGCGTTCTGGAGCGCCAAATCCCCGGCCCACTTGGCGTTCTTGTGGGCCAGACGTTTACCGATGTACTCGGCCACGTCGTGCGAGATGCGCTCGCACTCCATAACCCCGGCCCACACGTACGGGTTCCACTTCTTGAAATCGCGCTCGGGGAAATAGGGGGCGCCCAGCGAGACGTACAACTTTTGTTGCGCGGCGCACTCAGAGAAGGGCTGGCTCATGTAGCCGAAGCCCCAGGCCACCGCCCCGAAGGACTTCTGCGTCAGCGCGATGTTGGTGGCATCGGCGCACGCCGCCTGCTGGCCCTTGCTCTGGGCCTCCTCGGTGCCGTTGCCCTGCCCGTCGAAGATATTTAGCTCGACGCGGCGCCCGTACAACTCGAACATCTTGTTGAACCACTGCACGTACTCCATGCCGTAGTCGTTACCCTCCTGCACCGTCGCGTTGCCGGCCGACTTGTTCACCTGGTCGACGGCCTGCGCATTCGGCCCGGACGCGTCGGAGTTGCGCTTGATCGTGATCTTGATGGTCTTGTCGGTGACGCCGCGGGACGTGACACCGCCGTTGTTCCCCGTGAACTTGGCCACGCACGGCGGCGCATACTGCGAGAACGGAATCTGGCGAACGCCGGGTTTGCACGCAACGCCGCCGACCGTGACGCCCGAGCCGACCGCCGGCGGTGGACTGATCGCTCCGCCCACGCGCGAGTTCGACGACCCGGTGCTACGGGAGGCGCCGCTCGGCAGTGTGGCACCGGTGTCGAAGTTGACGGAGCCGTCAGCGGCAGTCGGACCGCTCTCGGACTGCCCCGGAGCGACGTTGCCACTTTGGCCTGTCGCATCACCGGCGAGTTGCGTCGAATTGCCATCGTGATTGATGGTCGGGAACAACCCGATCATCAACGCCCACACCGTGCCGAACACATATAACGGCATGTACCGCCGTAGGTGGTACGTGGCTCGGGTTGCCGCCCGCGGGACCGCGCCCTTCGCCTCGGCCAGCGCTGCTACTTCTTGTTCTCGGCTTACAGACATCGGCCCCCCAGCTGTGTCGTGAAATCCTGCCTCATACTGTGACGAGTGTCACACCGACCATAGGTCGGAGCGTGGGGTTCATGCTTGACCGGCCGGATATCTACGTCACGCCGCGACCCGGCGATCCCGTGCGAGCCTGCTGTCGCCACCGGTGCTAGTGCTGTTAGGCGACGGCGTATACCTGCCATTCGTCGGGGACGCCCTTGAGGGCGTGAAGCCCTCGGTCCTCGAAAACGAGTCCGGACCCGGCGGTGAGGTCTTTGAGGGTTCGGCTGGTGAGGATCTCGCCCGCGCCGGCGAGTGCGGAGATTCGGGCGGCGATGTGCACGGCGATTCCGCCGATGTCATCGCCCCGGATCTCGACCTCTCCTGTGTGGATGCCGGCGCGTTGTTGCAAGCCGAGGTCCGCGAGTTGCCGGCCCAGGTCGGCGGCGAAGCGCGCGGCGCGGGCGGGACCATCGAAGGTTGCCAGCACCCCGTCGCCGGTGCTCTTGATCACACGTCCGGCGTATTGCGCCGCGACCCTGCGAGCGGCGGCGTCGTGGCGGTCGAGAACCCGATGCCATTCGCTGTCGCCGCGACGAGCCGCTGCGTCCGTCGAGCCGACGATGTCGGTAAAGACCACCGTGGCCAGTATCCGCTCGATCGGGGCTACCTGGCGCGTACCGGTGAGGAACTCTTCGATCTCGCCGATCAGCGGCTCTTGATCGCCATACGGCAGATGGTCCTCGCCTTCGAGCTCGACGAACTTCGCGTTCGGTATCTGCGACGCCATGTACTGGCCTACCGCGCTCGGCACGACCCGGTCGCCCCCCCGGTGCAGCACCAACGTCGGCACCTGGATCGTCGGCAACGCGGCGCGGACGTCGATCTGGCCGTTCATGGCCGTCAGAGTCCGCACGGCGCTCGGGCTCGAGCCCATCCGCTCCAACGTCCCCCACCACTCCCGCACGCTCGCGTCGCCCGCGGTGGTCGGCGCCCACGTCTCGAGATCTAAGCCCTCACCGAAGTGGGCGACGCTGTCC
>JACDEA010000226.1:0-873 GCA_013816725.1 Actinomycetota bacterium | reverse complement strand
GTCCTCGATGCCTTGGTCCCACATCTCCTGGGGGATGCCCGGCCAGTCCGGCGCCGCGACGATCCGAGGAAACGTGCCATACAGAATCAACGCGGTCGTCCGGTCCGGATGGGTGGCCGCGAACAGCGCCGCCAGCGGACCGCCTTCGGAGACGCCGTAGATGGCCGCTCGTTCGCTGCCGGCCGCGTCCATCACCGCACCGATGTCGTCCATGCGTTCTTCCATGGTGGCGATACCGGCGTCGCGGTCCGACATGCCGGTCCCGCGCTTGTCGAACTGAATCAACCGCGAGAACGACGCCAAACGTTCGGCCATCCGAGCAAGAACCGGATTGGTCCAGCAGAACTCGAGATGGCTGATGAACCCAGGGACGCACACAAGGTCAATCGGCCCGTCGCCTACGACCTGATAGGCGAGGCTTACATCGCCGCTGTGTGTGTACTTCGTCTTCGGTGCCACGACCTCACAATGCCAGCAATTTCTCGATCGGTGCACCGCGACGCACGACGCGAACGCGCCGGGCTAGATGTCAGCGAGGCTCGCGAGGAGTGCGTGCGCTTTGCGTTCGACGTTGCTGCAGCCATACGCGGCGGCGGTGGACTCGGCCTCGTACAACATCTCCCGGGCCCGTGTGGCGTCGGCATCGGCGCCGCGACTGATTAGCAGGCGAGCCCACTCAACCTGATTGCGCGATTGCCAGAACGGGGCGTCGAGGGTGCGCAGCTGCGAGTTGGCCTGGGCGAAGTGCGCCAACGCGTCGTCGTCGCGTCCGAGCACGACGGCAAGACGGGCGACGTACATACCGACGGTGCCGGTGAACGTGCCGCCGGCGGCGACGCCCTGGGTTTCGTAGGGAACGAGGCGGTCGTAGAG
>JACDEA010000225.1 GCA_013816725.1 Actinomycetota bacterium | reverse complement strand
TAGGGACCGTTGGCGTCCCGCTGGGCGACGATGTGAGCGACAAGACCGCCGCCCACGTTGCGGATGGCCGACATGCCGAAGGGGATCGTGTCGCCCCGGGCGATGAAGTCGGACTCCGAGACGTTGACGTCGGGCACCTGCACTTGCACGCCCATGGCCCGGCACTCGCCCAGGTAGACCGCGGTCTTGTCCTTGTCGTCCTTCACCGACGTGAGCAGCGCGGCGAAGTACTCGACGGGGTACTGGGCCTTGAGCCAAGCCGTCTGGTAGGCGATGAAGCCGTAGCAGTACGCGTGCGACTTGGGGAAGGCGTAGTCGGCGAACGGCTCGATGACGTCGAAGAGCTTGGTGCCGATGGCCTTGCCGTAGCCAGTGGCCTCGACGCTGTCGACGAACCGCTCGCGCTCTTTGGCCATCAGCTCGCGCTTCTTCTTTGCGCAGGCGCGGCGCAGGTCGTCGGCTTCCTCGAGCGAGTACCCGGCGAACTTCTGGGCGACCCGCATCAACGACTCCTGGTAGATCATCAGCCCCTGCGTGTCGCCCAGCACCTCCTCGAGGTCGGGGTGCAGGTACTCGATGGGCTTGCGGCCGTTCTTGCGGTCGGCGTAGTCGTTGTGCATGTTGGCCGCCATGGGCCCCGGCCGGTAGAGCGCGACCAACGCGGCGATGTCGTCGAAGCTGGTAGGCGCAAGCGAGCGCATGAGAGCGCGCATCGGCGTGCCCTCCAACTGGAACACGCCGATGGAGTCGCCTTTGCGCAACATCGCCAGCGTCTTGTCGTCGTCGAGCGCCACGTTGTCGATGTCAGGTCGCTGGCCGGTGGACAGTTCGATCAAGTCGAGGGCGCGCTCGATCACCGAGAGGTTGCGCAGACCGAGGAAGTCCATCTTCAGCAGCCCGAGGTCTTCGACGCCGTGCATCTCGTACTGCGTGACGATGGGCGAGCTCTCGGGCGTGCCACCGGGCTCGGGTTTGCGCTGGATCGGCAGGTACTCGGTGAGCGGCAGGCGGGTGATGACGACGGCGGCGGCGTGGATGCCGTCCTGACGGCGCAGGCCCTCGAGCCCCTTGGCCACGTCGATGACCTTCTTGGCGTCTGGGTCGGCCGTGTACATCTCGCGGAGCTCGTTGGCCGTCTTGTAGCCGTCCTCGAAGCCGGGGGTCTTCTCGAGGCACGCGTGCAACGGCGTGTCGCGGCCCATGACCAGCGGCGGCATGGCCTTGGCGATGCGGTCACCGACCTGGTACGGGTAACCGAGCACGCGCGCCGCGTCGCGGACCGCGGCCCGAGCCTTGATCGTGGAGAACGTGACGATCTGGGCGACGTGATCCCAGCCGTACCGCTCGCTGGCGTACCGGATCATCTCGGACCGGTATCGCTCGTCGAAGTCCATGTCGATGTCGGGCATCGACTTGCGACCGGGATTGAGGAAGCGCTCGAAGATCAGCCCGTACGCCAGCGGGTCGAGGTCGACGATCTTGAGCGCGTAGGCGACGCAGCTGCCCGCGGCGGAGCCGCGGCCCGGACCGCACCGGATGCCGTGGTCCTTGGCGTAACGGATGAGGTCCCACACCACGAGGAAATAGCCAGAGAACCCCATGTTGGCGACGACGCCCAACTCGTGGTCCAGCCGCTCGGCGACGGCGGCGGGGAGCGCGTCGCCGTAGCGACCCTTGGCGCCCTCGTAGGTGAGGTGGCGCAGGTAGCCGTCGGCCGTCGTGAACCCGGCCGGCAGCGGGAACTCGGGCAGCTCGATCTTGCCGAACTCGATGGTGACGTCGGCCCGCTCGGCGATGAGCAGCGTGCTGTCGCACGCCTCAGGGATCTCGCTGAACAGCGACCGCATCTCCGCCGCCGTCTTCAGGTAGAAGTCGTGGCTGTTGAGCTTGAAGCGCTTCGGGTCGTCGAGCGACGACCCCGTCTGCACGCAGAGCAAAGCGTCGTGGGCCAGTGCGTCCTCGGGCTTGGTGTAGTGGCAGTCGTTGGTTGCCAGTAACGGCGCGCCGATGCGACGGGCGATGTCGATGAGCTGCGGGTTGGTGCGGCGCTGCTCTGCGATGCCGTGGTCCTGCACCTCGATGAAGAGGTTGTCGGCCCCGAAGATGTCCTGGAAACGCCCGGCGAGCTTGGTGGCCCCCTCGACGTCGCCCTTCAAGAGCGCCTGGTTCACCACGCCGCCGAGGCAACCAGTGGTGGCGATGATCCCCTCGGAGTACCGCTCGAGAAGCTCCCAGTCGCATCGCGGACGGTAGTAGTAGCCCTCCAGATACGTCTCGCTCGAGAGCTTCATCAGGTTGCGGTAGCCCTGGGTGGACTCGGCGAGAAGGCAGAGGTGGTAGTAGAGCTTGTTGCCCTCGCCTACGTCGCCGCCGGTGTCGTCCACCCGGCCGCGGCGAGGCGGCCGTTCGAATCTGCTCTCGCCCGCCTGGTAGGCCTCGATCCCGATGATCGGCTTGATCCCGGCGTCGTTGGCCGCCCTGTAGAAGTCGAGGACGCCGTACATGTTCCCGTGATCGGTGATGGCGATCGCGGGCTGGCCGTCGGCCACGGCGGCGGCGATGACCTCATTGACGCGGGCGGCGCCGTCGAGCATCGAGAATTCGGTGTGGACGTGGTGGTGGACGAACGACCGACCCTCCACGCCTACCCTCCCTGTTGTCTTCCACAGACGCTATCCACAGGCCCTGTGGACGAGTTACACCGATGTGATTCGAGGAGGAAACCATAGCGCGGCACTACGCCGCGCGCAGCCCCTACAGGTAGGTGCCGGGGCGGTTCGGGGCGGTCTCCTCGCCGGCCGGCAGGGCCCGGCGGCGCATGTCCTCGAGCTGCGCCCGCGCCGCCATCTGTTGGGCGAACAGCGTGGCCTGGATGCCGTGGAACAAGCCCTCGAGCCAGCCGACGAGCTGGGCCTGGGCGACGCGGAGTTCGGCATCGCTGGGCGCGTCGTCGGCGTCGAACGGCGACGTCAGCCGGTCGAGCTCCTCCCGCAGGTCGGGCGAGAGCCCCTCGGCCAGCTCCTTGACCGATGTGTCGTAGATCTCACGCAGGCGGGCCCGGCTCTTCTCGTCCAGCGGCGCGTGGCGCACCTCTTCGAGGAGCTGCTTGATCATCGAGCCGATACGCAGGACTTTGGCCGGCTGTTCGACGGTTTCGGTCTCGACGGCCGACGCCTCGCCATCGACCTGTGGGACCGCGGTGACGACTTCAGGTTGTTCCGTGATATCCGCCATCGGGCCTTACCATAGGTCTGTGAAGGTCTCTACCCGGGGCGACTACGCGAGCCGCGCCCTCCTGTCGCTGGCCCTTCACGTCAACATCGCAGCGCCGACGTCGGTTCGCGACATCGCCGACCGCACCGGCCTGCCCCAGCCGTACCTCGAGCAAATCCTCCTGGCGCTCAAGGGGGCCGGCCTCGTCCGCTCCAAGCGGGGCGTGGGCGGCGGCTACGTGCTGGCCCGCTCGCCGTCGGAGATCACGCTCGGCCAGATCGTCAGTGCCGTCGACGGTCCGATCGTCGCCGGCGACTTCGGCGAGCCCCACCAGGACGGCGCCTGCGATCACGAGGGCCAGTGCGTGCTCCTTGCGGTATGGGCCGACGTGGGCCACCACATGCGCAGCCACCTCGACTCCTTCACCTTGGCCGACATGGTGGAACGCGCCCGCGGGACCGTTAGTGCTCCGCTCGCACCGCTGTCGTAGCCGCGACGAGATCGTCAGGCAGCAGCGACGTGAAGTGGCGGCGGTCGCCGCCGGCCGGGTGGTCGAACGCCAGCTTGTGCGCGTGGAGGAACGGTCGTCGGAGCCCGGCCAGCTTGGGGCCGCGGTAGCGGGCGTCGCCGGCGACGGGATGCCCGATGGCGGCGAGATGCACGCGGATCTGGTGCGTGCGCCCGGTTTCCAGGGTGCACTCGACGAGTGTGGCGCCGGCGAACCGCTCGACGACGCTGTAGTGCGTGCGGGCCTCGCGCCCGCCGGCGGCCACTGCCATGCGCGTGCGGCCGCGGGTCGACCGACCGACCGGCGCGTCGATCGTGCCGGCGTCGTGTTCGAATTGGCCGACGGCCAACGCCAGATACACGCGGCCGATCGTCCTGGCGTCGAGCTGCGCGCGCAACATGGCGTACGACGACGGTTTGCGAGCGACGAGCAACAGCCCCGACGTGTCCTTGTCCAGCCGATGGACGATCCCGGGCCGGTCGGTATCGGGCCACTCGTGCTCGCCCAAGTCGGGGAACTGGGCCAGTAGCCCGTGCACCAGCGTCGACGCGTGCACGCCGGCGCCGGGATGCACGACCACGCCGGCCGGCTTGTCGACCACCACCACGTCGTCATCGGCGTGCACGATCGCGAACGGCACCGCGCTGTCAGGCACCGGCAGTGCGCGCGTGTGGACAGGGACATCGACCTCGAGCGACTCGCCGGTGGCCACCCGCCGGCTTCGCGCCCTCACCGGCCGGCCGTCGATGCACACCCGGCCCTCCTCGACCATCGCGGCGACGTCGGCGCGGGTCAGCCCGGTCAGCAGGGCGACGGCCCGGTCGACCCGTTCGCCGGCCAGCGCCTCAGGGATCGTTACGTGCACGGCTGACGATCAAGAGGATGGCGCCGATCACGACCGCGGCGTCGGCCACGTTCCATACCGGCCACCACCGGAAGTCGATGAAGTCGATG
>JACDEA010000224.1:3528-4707 GCA_013816725.1 Actinomycetota bacterium | reverse complement strand
TTCGGCGACGACGAGGGCCGCGTGCTGCGCTGCGTCCGGCGCATCGTCGACGCACACACCCGCATCCCGGTGCGGGTCGGCGTCAACCGCGGTCACGTGTTCGCCGGTGAAGTGGGGCCCGCCTACCGGCGGACCTACACCGTGATGGGCGACACCGTGAACCTGGCGGCGCGACTCATGGCCAAGGCCGAGTCGGGCCAGATCATCTCCACCGGCGACGTCATGGACACCGCGCAGACGTTGTTTGCCAGCGAGACCATCCCGCCGTTCCACGTGAAGGGCAAGAGCGCGCCGATCACCGCTTTCACCGTCGGCGCCACCAAAGGACGTCGCCGTCGCGCCGGATCCGATCCGTTGCCGTTCGTCGGGCGGCAGGCGGAGCTGGCCGCCATCACGCAACGGTGGGCAATGGCGCGCTCCGGCGAAGGCGGTTTCGTAGCTGTCTTCGGCGAAGCGGGGATCGGCAAGTCTCGACTGCTACGAGAGTTCACGAACCACGCGCCCGATGTGCGCACGATCACGGCGTTCTGCGAGACGTACCAGGCCACGACGCCATACTTCGCCGCCCGGTTCCTGCTCCGCGGTGCCCTCGGCCTGCCGTCGGATGCGCCCACGGAAGTCGGTCTCCGGTCTGCGGTCACCCGCCGGGCCCCCGAGTTGCTGCCGTGGTTGCCGTTGATCGGTGCGGTCGCGGCGATCGACGTGCCGGCGACCGCCGAGGTAGACGCGCTCGACCCCGAGTTCAGGCGGGCGAGGACGGTTCAGGTGGTGGTGGACCTACTCGACGCCGCGCTCACGAAACCCGTCGCGCTAATCGTCGACGACGCCCACTGGCTCGACGAGTTGTCGGGCGAGTTGCTCGTGGGTATCGCCGCCGCCGCTCGCCACCGTCCCTGGGTCGTCGTGCTGGCCGGCCGCCTCGAAGTCGACGCCTACACCCCGCCTACCGAGGCGCTCGACCTTGCGCTCAACCTAATCCCACTCGACAGCACCGCCGCGGGCGCGCTGCTCACGTCGGCCGACCAGGCGGCCCACATCCGCCCGGATCAGCGCAACGCCATCCTCCAGCGCAGCGGGGGGAATCCTTTGTTCCTCGAGCAACTAGCGGCGCGGATCGACGCCGCCGGCGCGACCGCGTTGCCCGACTCGCTCGAGACGCTCATCGCCGCCGAGATCGAC
>JACDEA010000224.1:0-3518 GCA_013816725.1 Actinomycetota bacterium | reverse complement strand
CGGGGCTGCTGCTCGAACTCGTGGGGGTGGGGGCACTCTCCGACGTGCTGAGCCCTCGGCTGGCCCGCTTCCTCGAAGCGGTCGGCGACGCGGCCGTGCGTTTCCGCAACCAGACCTATCGCGACGTGGCCTACGAAACGTTGTCGTTCGGCCGCCGGCGCGACCTTCATGGGCGGGCGCTCAGTGCGATCGAGGGGGCGGCGGGCGACGCGACCGATGATCAGGCCGAGGTCCTGAGCTTCCACGCGCTGCACGCCCGCGACTTCGCCCGCTGTTGGCGCTACAGCCAGGTTGCCGCGGTCAAGGCCGAGGACAGCTACGCCAACGTCGAGGCCGCGACGCTGCTGGAGCGCGCGCTCACGGCGGGCGCTCACCTCGGCGTGGCCGAGCGCGACGCCATGGCCGCCACGTGGGAGCAGCTGGGCGACGTCAGCCTCAAGGCCGGCACCTTCGACCGGGCCAAGCGAGCGTTCGACCGCGCCCGCGTCCTCGTGGGCGTCGACGCCGCCGTACAAGCCCGCCTGTGCCGCAAAGAGGCGATCACGGCGATGCAACGGGGCCAGGGCACGGCCGTCGCCCGCTGGCTCACGCGGGGCCTGCAACTCGTAGCGAACGCGTCCGACGAGGCCTCGCTGGCGGCCCGCTCCGACCTGCGCCTCAGCTACGGCGAGTTGCTCCAGCGGCGCCGGCGCAATGCGGAAGCGATGCGATGGGCCGAACTCGCGGCGCAGGACGCGACGGCGTGTCAGTACAACGAGGGCCTCGCCCGTGCCTTTTCGGTTCGGGGAGTCGCTGCATTCGAAAGCGGTGACCTGAGCGAACTCCACTTCCTCGAAGACGCGTTGAAGCTCTGGGAAGAGGAGGGCAGCCTGCGCGACCAGGCGACCGTCGCCACCCTGCTCGGGGTCGCGGCCTACTACACGGGCCGCTGGGACGACGCGGCCCGCCTCTTTGACCGCGCCCGGGCCGACTACGAGAAGTCGGGCGACGTGGTGACCGCGGCCTACGGCACCTGCAACCTGGCCGACATCCTGATCGACCAGGGCCGGGGCGACGAGGTTGTCGACGCGCTGCACGAGATCATCCGGGTGTGGCGTTCGGTCGGCCACCCCGACCCGATCCCCGGCGCGCTCATCAACCTCGGCCGGTGCGCGCTCGGCCGCGGCGACCTCGACGAAGCGCGCGCCCGCTTCCGCGAAGCGCGTGACCTGACCAGCCGCGCCGCCGGCGCCCGCGTCGACAGCGACGCCTGGTTGGCCGACTGCGCCATACGCTCAGGCGACGCCGCGCGCGCATTGGCGACTGTGGACGACGCGCTGCGTTCCGAGTTGGCCTCGGGCGGACAGTTCGTCGCCCGGCTGCAACGGCTGCGGGGACTATGCCTCGCTGCGCTCGACCGCCACGACGACGCATTGATCGCGCTGGACGCGAGCCTCGCAGTTGCACGCGAACGCGCCGCCGCCTACGAGATTGCCCTGGCCATCAACGCCCTCGACGTATGCCTCCGGCGCTCCGGCGGTTGCGTCGACCCCGTATTGCACGAAGAGGCCGAGAACATCTTGCGCGACCTCGGGGTGCGCGACGTTTCGTTACCCCTCGGCGTCTGACGGCCGAAGCTCCCGGGCCGCACTCGCCAAAACGCCGTTCACGAATCGGCCCGACTCCTCGGTTGAGTACCGCTTCGCCAACGAGACCGCCTCGTCAAGGACGACCGCCGTCGGCACGTCGGGCCGCTCTGCGAGTTCGTAGACGCCCAGGCGCAGCACGGCCCGGTCAACCGTCGGCATGCGCTCCATCGGCCAGTCCGGAGCCAGGCGCGTGATCACTTCGTCTATTCGCGCCGCGTGTTCGCTCACGCCCGTCACCACGTCGACGGCGTAATTGTCGGGCGTGACGGGCAGCGCCGCGAGGATCTCCTTCACCGTGGCCGCCTTGGCGTCGGCTTCGTACAACAGTTCCAGCGCCCGCTCGCGCGCCATCGTCCGATCGGCGCCGCTCACGACGGCCTACGCCCGGGTGATGTAGTCGCCGGTGCGCGTGTCGACCTTGATGCGGTCGCCTTGGTTCACGAACAGCGGTACCTGGAGCACGTGGCCGGTCTCGAGCGTGGCCGGTTTGCGGGCACCCGACACGCGGTCGCCTTGCACACCCGGCTCGGTTTCGGCGACGGTCAACTCGACCGACGCCGGTAGATCCACACCCACGACTTCCTCGTTGTAAGTCTGGATGACGGCGTTGTCGGACTCCTTCAGGTAGTTCGTCGCGTCGCCGAGCACTAGCGACGTGAGGTTGCGCTGGTCGTAGGTGCCCGTGTCCATGAACACGTACTCCTCACCGTCCTTGTAAAGGAACTGCATCTCGCGCTTTTCGATGATCGCCTGCTCGAGCTTCTCGTCGGCCCGGTAGGTGCGGTCGACCACCGCGCCGTTGCGCACGTTCTTGAGCTTGGTGCGCACGAAGGCGCCGCCTTTGCCCGGCTTGACGTGCTGGAAGTCAACGATCTTGAAAAGACCTTCGGGGAGATTGAGCGTCATCCCGTTGTTGATGTCACTCATGCTTATGGTTGGCATGCGACTGCGAGTTCCTTGGTAGTTGTGGTGAGCGGGTAGCAACCGTCGTTGGTTACGACGACCGTGTCCTCGATGCGAACCCCGCCGAGGCCTTCAAGGTAGACGCCGGGCTCGACGGTAACGACATGGCCGGGGGCCAGGGTGTCGGTGGACGTGGCACTGACCCACGGCGCTTCGTGGATGTCGAGGCCCACGCCGTGGCCAGTCGAGTGCATGAAGGCGTCGCCCCAGCCGGCGTCGACGATGACGTCGCGGCACACCTTGTCGACCTCGGCTGCGCTCACGCCGGCCTTTACCGCAGCGACCCCGGCCCGTTGGCTCTCGGCCACGACGTCGACCATCTTCTGCAATTCGGGGGACGGCTCGCCTGCGCACACCGTGCGGGTCATGTCCGAGCAGTAGCCGTCGACGATGGCGCCGAAGTCGAGCACTACGAGTTCGCCTTCCTCGATCTTGCGGCTTGACGGCCGGGCGTGAGGCTTGGCCCCGTTCGGCCCCGCGGCCACGATCGTTTCAAAGCTGTTGCCCGAGGCGCCGAGCTTGCGGATCTCGAAGTCCAACGCGATCGCGAAGTCCTGTTCCGTGATGCCTTGCGCGAGCAGCGGACGCACCGCGGCCAGCGCGTCGTCGGCGATGCGGGCCGCCTCGCGCATGCGGTGAAGCTCGCCTTCGTCTTTCACACGGCGCAGGTTCTCGATGATGTTTTCGGTGGGCACCAGCTCGGCGTCGGGAAACCACTCGCTTGCGAAGCCGCGTTGACGCGCCCACGTGACATCGGCCGCTTCGAGACCCACACGGGCGATGCCCCGAGCCGCGGCACCGATGGCTTCCTTCTGACCGGCCAGGTTGCCGATCTCGATGCGGGCCTGCACGCCGGCAGCTTTGAGTTGCTCGGCTGACTGGAACTTGTAGCGCCCGTCGGTGACCAGCACGAGCTCATCTTGTTTC
>JACDEA010000223.1 GCA_013816725.1 Actinomycetota bacterium | reverse complement strand
GGCGCGGCCGCCGCCGGCCGAGTCGGCGCCGCCTCCATTGCTGTCGTTCGTCCCGGCGACGCTGCGGTCCTTCACGCCCGGGTGTTCGTGCCCGGCGCGGGCGTGGCCGAAGACCCGGGCACGGGTTCGGCGGCCGGGGCGATCGCGTTGTTCGCCGCCGAGGTGTGGGGGACCGCGGTCGACGTGACCATTCACCAAGGCTTCGAGATGGGCCGTCCGTGCCGCATCGACGTGCACGCCGAGGTCGGTGCGGTCCGCGTCGGCGGCCGGGTTAGTGGTTGCGCCGAGGGCACCTTTACGCTGTAACCGACTTCATGCCCACCCTCGCCAACTTCCCGCTGGACAACGCGGCGCGCCGGTCCGACGCCGAGCGCTTCGCCGCGTCGGAGTTGCCGACGTCGGCCCTCGAGGTCTGGCGCTACAGCCGCATCGACGAGCTGGACCTCACCCGCTATGCACTTCCGTCCGACGGGGTTGTTTCGCAGCCGCTGACGGCGGCGGCCGAAGCCGTGTTGGCCGCGGCCGGTGACCTCGCCGGGCTCGTCGTCACCGAGAACGGGCGCGTCGTGCGCTGCGAGGTGGACGACGCGCTGGCGGCCAAGGGCGTCACGTTGGGGCCGGTCGAGCCGGGCGACACCGCCGCCGCACCGCCGGCGGTCGACGACCCATTCGTCACGCTCAATGCCGCGTTCGGCGCGCAGCCGCTCGTTCTCACCGTGCCCGATGGCGTCGTGGTCGAGCGCCCGATCGCGGTCGTTCACGTCGTCGCCGGCGATGGCGTGGTGGTGTTTCCGCACCTCGTCGTGGTCGCCGGCGAGCAGAGCCAGGTCACGGTTATGGAGCACCTCAGCTCGGCCGACGTCGACGCGCTCGTTATCCCGGTCACCGACTTCCGCGTCGGTCCGGCCGCCAACGTCCGCCATCTTGTCGTGCAGGATCTCGGGCGCCGGGTCTGGCAACTGGGCTACGCCACTAGCGACGTCGGCCGCGACGGGTTCCTCGAATCGGCCGCCGTCGCACTCGGAGGTGACTACGCCCGGCTGCGAACCGACGCCAGGGTCAGTGGCCAGGGCGCGTCATCGAATCTGATGGCGGTGTACTTCGGCGAGGGCGAGCAGATGCACGACTTCCGCACGCTGCAGGATCACAGCGCGCCGCGCACGACCAGCGACCTGCTGTTCAAGGGCGCGGTCGGCGGCGAAGCTACCTCCGTCTACACCGGCCTCATCCGCGTGCGTCCCGGCGCATCCGGCACCAACGCGTTCCAGACCAACCGCAACCTCGTGTTGACCGAGGGCGCCCACGCCGAGTCGGTGCCCAACCTGGAAATCGAGGAAAACGACGTGCGGTGCAGCCACGCGTCGGCCATCGGGCCGGTCGACGAGGACCAGCTGTACTACCTGGAGTCACGCGGCGTTCCGACCACCGTGGCCGAGCGGCTCATCGTGCTCGGGTTCTTCGACGAGATCCTCGATCGCATCGCGGTCCCGTCGTTGCGGGCGCTGTTGCGGGCCGCGGTCGGCACCAAGCTCGAGCACGCGGTGCCCCGTGACTGACGCGCTGCGATTGTGCGGTGCGGCGGCCGATCTGGCGTCAGGCAGCGCCAAACGGTTCGACGTCGACGGGCATCGCATCGCGTTGGTGCGCATCGGCGACGACTTCTACGCCATCGGCGACCGCTGCAGTCATGAGGACTACTCGCTCAGCGAAGGGGAGGTCATCACCGAGGAGTACGAGATTGAATGCTGGAAGCACGGCAGCACGTTCTCGCTGACCTCGGGGGAGCCGCAATCGCTGCCGGCGGTCAAGCCGGTGCCGGTCTACGACGTGACCCGTGACGGCGACGACCTCGTGGTGAAGGTGTCATGAGCACGCTGGCGATTCACGATCTCCAAGCGCGGGTCCCTGGGCGCGACATCCTGCGGGGGATCGACCTCACCGTCTCGAGCGGCGAGGTCCACGCCGTCATGGGGCCCAACGGTTCGGGCAAGAGCACGTTGTCGCACGTGCTGATGGGACGCCCGGGCTACGAAGTCACCGGCGGCTCGGTCACGCTCGACGGCCAGGACCTGCTGGCGCTGCCCACGTGGGAACGCGCACAGGCCGGCCTGTTCCTGTCGATGCAGTATCCGATCGAGGTTCCCGGCGTCAGTCTGCTCGACGCGCTGGAGGCGGCGTTCGCCGCATCAGAGGGTCGGGCCGCCTCCGAAGTCCGCGAGCTGATCTCGGTCGAAGCCGGTCGCCTCGGCGTCGAGCCGCGCTTTCTCAGCCGGCCACTCAACGTCGACCTCTCGGGGGGCGAGCGCAAGCGCAACGAGACCCTCCAGCTTGCAGTCGTCCGCCCGCGGATCGCGGTGCTCGACGAGATCGACTCCGGTCTCGACGTCGACGCACTGCGAACGATCTCGCGGCGCATAGAAGCGGCCACCGCCGAGGACAACCTGGGCGTGCTGGCCATCACGCACTACAGCCGGCTGCTCCACGAATTGCGGCCCGACGTCGTTCACGTACTGTCGGGCGGGCGCATCGTCGCCACCGGCGGCCCGGAGCTGGCCGCCGAACTCGAGGTGACGGGCTACGCGCTCTACGGCGGTGCGGCCGACGACACGCCGACCGTCATCGACAGCGGAGGCGAGGCCGCCGACCCCTTCGCCGACCCGCTGGCTTGACTCAGCGCACTCTTAGGGAGCGGGCGGCGTGGTCGTCGTCGTCGGGAAAGAGGAGCTGCCGGTGGTAGTCGAGGTCGGTGGCGCAGTCGTCGTGGTCGGAACCGAACTCGGCGGGGCACCGTTGGGCGCCGGCTCGTCGAACGGCACCGGTGCGGCCTTGCCGTTGAGGACGTACACGGGGGTGTCCTTGGGTACGTGTGACGGGAACCATTCCGCCGGCGCCATGGGGATGCGGACGCAGCCGTGCGAAGCCGGGTACGTCGGCACCGAGAGGGCACCGTGTATGGCGATGCCGCCGTTGAAGAACACCGGGTTGTAGAGCTTTCCGAGGCGGCTCGTGTGCCAGCCGTTGACGCGCCACGTGGTGCGGAACGAGCCGCCCGGGGTGTTGGCCACGGCGCACTGCCCGTCGACGCAGTACTTCTTGCCCGACCCGGTGGACACCGGGAGCACGCGGTACAGAGCGTTGTTCTCGAACAGCAGGAGGATCTGACGGTTGACGTCGACCTCGACGCGGCGTGCGCCGCCGCCCGGCACCATCGGAGCGGGGGCGCTGGCGGTGCGCACCTTGGCCACCACGTCGTCGGTGGCCCGGCCGCTGCGGGACATTCCCTCGACCTTCTGGAAGGCGATCACCGCGTTCACCGTCATGACGTCGAACAGGCCGTCGACAGCGCCGACGTCGTAGTGCATCTCGGCCAGCCGCTGTTCGAGCGCCTGCACCTCGGGACCACGCGCTCCGCGGCCGAACCCGGGCAGCGGCGTCGTGACCTTCGTGGTCGGCGGCAGCGTGGTGGTCGGCGCTTCGGTGGTCGTGGTGGGCGCGTCGGTGGCCGACGTCGTACCGGCGATGGCCTTTTTGGCCAGACGCGAGTCACCCTTGCTGCACGCGGTCGCGCCGAGCGCGAGCACGCAAGCAACCGCCGCCAGTTTTCGAATGACCGCCGTCATGCTCATGGAGCCCTTCAGCCAGGGGGGGAAGTGACGCGACAAGTATGACGCATGGGCCCCTCAATCGACAGCGCGTTCGGCGGTGAGGGCTACGGGTTCGTGTACCTCGACCTGTGATTCGCCCAGCACGGCGAAGATGTGCGGCCGGGTCGCGCGCAGGTAGGCCAGGGCGACGAGGTAGAGCCCGCAGGCGATCGCCGTGGTGTGGCCCAACCCGATGCGGTCGCCCAGCCATCCCTGCAGCACGCCGCCGATCGGGAAGATGCCGCCCAGTGACACAAGGTAGATGGAGAGCACGCGGCCCCGGAACTCGACCGGGGCCCGTAGCTGCACCGTCGTCTGCAAGCCGGCCAGGATCCCGATGTACAGCGAGCCGACGATTGCCAGGGCCAACGTCGCGGTGAGGAGCGTCGGCGCGTAGCCGTAGGCGATCAACGCCGCCGGTGTAGCCACGAGGTCGAAAATGAGGATGCGGCGGCGGCTGTAGCGGTGGGCCAATTCGGCGACGAGCAGCGCGCCGGCCACCGCGCCTATTCCCTGGGCGGTGGTGAGTACGCCGGTGGCTCGGGCCAGCGCCCGGTCGGTGCCGTCGGTCAGTTCAAGGGCCCGAGCCGAGATCAACGCGATGAAGGGCGCGGCCAGGAAAGCGGCCAGGGCCATCAAACCGATGGCCGCCCGGCACCCCGGCTCAGCCCGCGCCGCCCGCGCTCCGGCGGCGATGCGATGCCAGATGCGCTCGGTGGCGACCTGGTGAATGTGCGGCACCCGCACCATGACCATGGCGACGACGACCGCGATGTAAGAGAGCGCGTTGATGGCGAAGGCCCATTCGTAACCCCACAACGCGATTGTTCCGGCGGCGAGCGTGGGGCCGACGACGCGGCCGAGGTTCCACTGCGCGGCCGTCAACGATGCGGCCGCCAGCATGTCCTCGTGGGGCACGAGGTCGGGCAGGAGCGCCTGGTTGAACGGGAGCCTCAGCGCGACGAGCGACCCCCCGACCGCGACGATCGCGGTGACCAGGCCCGGCGTGGCCCGGCCCTGCACGACGAGGACCGCCAGCGTGGCCGCCACCAGACCTTCGAGAACGTTCGAC
>JACDEA010000222.1 GCA_013816725.1 Actinomycetota bacterium | reverse complement strand
TCCCCCTCGCGGCCGACGTCGGCGGTCGCCGCCGCGTCTGCCATGCCCGCGCCGGCCGAGGACCCGCTGCCGCTGTCGGCCGGGCCGACGTCGGTGAGCATGACGCTCGACGAGCTGGCCGGCGCTACCAGCCTCCCGGCGCACCGGCTGGCCGAGCTGGAGCGCTACGGGCTGTTGGCCGGGCGGGTGGTGGGGGACACGCCGTACTACGACGAGGACGCGGTCGTGGTGGCCAAGCTGGCCGCCGGCTTCCTCGACTTCGGCGTCGAGGCGCGCCACCTCAAGATGTACAAGAGCGCGGCGGAGCGCGAGGTGGGCCTGTTCGAAGCGGTGGTCCTCCCGATGCTGAAACAACGCAACCCGCAAGCGCGCAAGCAGGCGCTGGTCGCCCTCACCGAGATGACCCGATTGGGCCAGAACCTGCGGGCGGCCATGGTGCGCCAGGCGCTCAAGGACTACCTGGCCGGGCCCTAGCCGGTGGCCGCCGCCGCCGAGGTACTCATACCGGCCGCCGACGTGCAGGCCGGCGTGGCCCGGCTCGGCCTGGCCCTCTCCGAGCGCTATCCCGAAGGCGTGGTATTGGCCGCGGTGCTCAAGGGAAGCATCTTGTTCGTCGCCGATCTCGTTCGGGCCATGACCAACGGTCCTGAAATCGACTTCCTCGCCATCTCGTCGTACCAACCGAACACGGGTCGGGTGCGTATCGTGAAAGACCTCGAGATCGACGTGCACGGCCGCGACGTCGTGCTGGTGGAGGACATCGTCGACACCGGGCTCACCGCCGGCTACCTCCTGCGCGAGCTGGGCCAGCGCGGCCCGCGCACACTGACCATCTGCACGCTGCTCGACAAGACGGCCCGTCGGATCCTGCCCGTTCCGCTGGATTTCGTGGGCTTCGAGATCCCCGACGCGTTCGTGCTGGGCTACGGGCTGGACTTTGCCGGGCGTTACCGCAACCTCGAGACCATCTACGCCGGGAGCCTGGACGCGCTCCGCGCCGATCCTGACGCGCACGTGAACGCGCTGTACCCCGGGTAGGGTTGCTCGGCATGGTGGAGATGCATTTGGCCTCGGTGCGGGTCGAGATGCCCACCAACAACCCCGTCGTGTTGCTGCGCGAGGCGGGCGGCCCGCGCACGCTGCTCATCTTCATCGGCACGCACGAAGCCCAGGCGATCGTCGAAGCGATTCAGGGCACCGCCCGCCCGCGGCCGATGACCCACGAGCTGATCCGTGACATCCTCGTGGAGCTGGGTGGGGCGCTCGAACGGGTCGTCCTCACCGAGTTGGTCGACAGCGTGTACTACGCCGACCTCCACATCGCGCTCAACGGCCGCACCCACATCGTGTCGAGCCGGCCGTCCGACGCCATGGCCATCGCGGCGCGGCTCGGCACCCCGATCTTCGCCGAGGAGAGCCTGCTGGACGAGGCCGCTGTCGAGCTGGACGACGAGGACGACGAGGCGTCGAGCCCCGACGAGCTGGTCGAGCAGTTCCACGACTTCATCAAGGACGTGCGCCCGGAGGATTTCGCGCCGTAACCGCTGGCCACGTCGTCGGCGCCATCCCTCGAATCCTTGCGCCGCGGTGTACTGTCCTAGGTCACATGGGCGTAATTCCGACCGTGTGACTTCCCAGGAGGCTTCCCCGTGGCTGTGCAGGAGAACGAGGGCTACCGCGGCCCGCAGGTCTGCAAGATCGTCGGCATCACCTACCGGCAACTCGACTACTGGGCCCGTACCGACCTCCTGCGCCCGTCGGTCTCCGAAGCGCGGGGGAGTGGCACGCAGCGTCGGTACTCGTACCGGGATCTGCTCGAGCTGAAGGTCATCAAGCGCCTGCTCGACGCCGGCGTCTCGCTGCAGTCGGCCCGCCGGGCCATCGAGTGCCTCCGCGGCGGGCTGGGCGAGGACGTGGCCAGCGCCAACCTCGTGCTCGACGAGGGCTCTTCGGTACTGGCTCACTCCGACGGCGAGCTGATCGATCTGCTCAAGGGCGGCCAAGGCGTGTTCAACATCGTGCGCCTCAATGGCGTCGTGGAAGAACTCGACGCCGCCATCACCGAATTCGGCCCGGCGCCGACGGTGCCCGACACCCACGTGGAGGCGGCAGCGGGGAGTGGGAGCTAGCTCCGCACCGTCGGAGGAGCCGGCGCCCCCCGCCGCTCCGGTCCGCTTCGCCCACAACTCCGAGCGCCAGTTCGCGCTCCTGCTCGATTTCTACGGCATCGCGTGGGACTACGAGCCGAGGGAGTTTGTACTGGAGTGGGATCGACTCGGCGCGCCGGTGCTGGCCTTCCGGCCCGACTTCTACCTGCCGGCCTATGACCTCTACATCGAGATCACCACGCTCAACCAGAAGCTGGTCACCAAGAAGAACCGCAAGATCCGCCAGCTGCGCGCGCTGTACCCCGGCACCAAGATCAAGATCCTTTACCAGCGCGACTACCTGAACCTGCTGGTGAAGTACGGGCTGGAGGAGCCCAGTCAGCTGGCCGATGCCGGCCTCGACGAAGTGGAGCCCATGCCGCTCAACTTCGACGTCGACACCGACGAGTAGCGTCGCCCGCGTGCGCCGGTCGCCCCTGGAAGACGCCCACCGGGCGCTGGGTGCGAAGCTCGTGGAATTCGGGGGCTGGCACATGCCGCTGAACTATCCGGCCGGCACGCTGGCCGAGCACCGCGCCTGCCGCCAGGCCGCCGTGGCCTTTGACGTAAGCCACCTGGGCACGGTTCGCGTCACGGGGCCCGACGCACTCGGGTCGCTCCAACGGGCGCTCACCAACGACCTCGAGCGAATCGGGTCGGGGCGGGCGCAGTACACCCACCTGCTCGACGACGACGGGTCGGTACTCGACGACATCATCGTGTGGTGGGTCGACGACGACCGCTTCGACGTGATGCCCAACGCATCGAACACCGACCGGGTCGTGCAAGCAATCGGCGGCGAGGACGTCACCGCGTCGCGGGCGATCATCGCGGTGCAGGGCCCGCACGCCCGGGCCCGGCTCGCTCTGGTTTTTCCCGACGCCGTCACGGTCGAGCGGTTCGGCGTTGCTGTGCTGCAGTGGAACGGCGTTCCCGTTGTGGTCGCCGGCACCGGCTACACCGGCGAGGACGGCGTCGAGCTGGCCGTCCCCAGCGATGCGGCGCCGGCGTTGTGGGACGCGATCCTCGGCGCGGGCGTCGCCCCGGCCGGGCTGGGGGCCCGCGACACGCTGCGCCTCGAGGCGGGCCTCCCGCTGCATGGCCATGAGCTGGGGCCCGGGATCACGCCGTTGCAAGCGGGCCTCGGTTGGGTCGTGGCGTGGGACAAGGGCGAGTTCCGTGGTCGCGACGCGTTGGCCGCCGAGCGCGAGCGCGGAGTGGTGCGCCGGCTGCGCGGCCTCACCGTCGAAGGCCGCCAGCCGCCCCGACAGGGCTACGACGTCCTCGTCGACGGGAAGCCGGCCGGGCAGGTCACCAGCGGCAACTTCTCGCCGGTCCTGGGCCGCGGCATCGCCTTGGCCTTTCTGCCTCCGACGGTCGAGCCGGGCGCGGCCGTGGCCGTAGACATTCGCGGCAACGCCGTCCCCGCCACTGTCGTGAAGCCGCCGTTTTACACGTCGGCGGCATAGGTGCACTTCGTTCCGCATACCGACGACGAGATCGCCGCCATGTTGAGCGACATGGGCCTGGGGTCGCTCGACGACTTGTGGGAGACCATCCCCGCCGCGTTGCGGCTGGCAGCCGGCCAGTTCGCCGTGCGGCCGGGACTGAGCGAGCCCGACACGATGGCCGAGATCGAACGGTTGGCCGCCGCCAACCAACCGTTGATCTGCTTCGCCGGCGGCGGCGCCTACGACCACGAAGTGCCGGCCACCGTGCGGAGGCTGGCGTTCCGCTCCGAGTTCGTCACCGCTTACACGCCGTACCAACCCGAGGTGTCCCAAGGCGTGCTCCAGGCGTTGTTCGAATACCAGACGCTGCTGTGCCGGCTCACCGGCATGGACGTCGCCAACGCGTCGCTCTACGACGGCGCCAGCGCGCTGGTCGAAGCCGTCAACCTCTGCGTCGCCGCCAGCGGCAACAACGTCGTGTGGGTCAGTGAAGGCGTCAACCCGCAGTGGGTCGAGGTGTTGCGCACACTCGCGGCCGGCACCGGCCACCAATTGGTCTCCGATCCCGATGAGGCCGGCGTGGCGGTGACGCAGATGCCCGACTACTACGGCGTCATCAACGCACCGGAGTTCCCGACCGGCGCCAAGACCGTCGCCGTCGTCGACCCCGTGGCGCTCGGCCTTCTCCGCCCGCCGCCCGCCGATGTGGTGGTGGGGGAGGGGCAACCCTTCGGGCCGCCGCTCTCGTTCGGCGGCCCGTACCTCGGCCTGTTCGCGACGCGCATGGAGCACGTGCGCCGCCTGCCCGGCCGGCTCGTCGGCGAAACCCTCGACACCGAGGGTCGCCGCGCCTACGTCACGACGCTGCGCACCCGCGAGCAGGACATCAGGCGGGAGAAGGCGTCGTCGAATGTCTGCACCAACCAGACGCTCATCGCGGTGGCGTGGGCCATCCAGCTGTCGTGGCTCGGCACCAGCGGTCTGCGGGAGATGGCGCTGCGCTGCGCGCGGGGAACGAAGTACTGCCGCGATGCACTGCTGAATACCGAGGGCATTACACCCCGCACCGACGACGACGTGTTCCGTGAGTTCGCCATCCGCACACCAATGGCCGCCGACGCCGTCGTCGAGCGCATGGCCGACGAGGGATTCC
>JACDEA010000221.1 GCA_013816725.1 Actinomycetota bacterium | reverse complement strand
CATCGTCACCATCGACCACCTCTCGGGCGGGCGGGCCGATCTCGGGCTGGGCGCGGGCTGGAGCCAGCTTGAGTACGCGGCGTACGGGATCCCGTTCCCGAGCGCCGGCCAGCGGCTCGACATCCTGGAGGAGTCAGCGACGTGCATTCGCGGCCTGCTGCGCGACGACGCCACCACCTTCGCCGGCACGCATTTCAATCTCACCGAGGCCAGGTGCGAGCCCAAGCCCCTCCAAGCGGCGCTGCCCATCTGGATCGGCGGCGGCGGTGAAAAGCGCACGCTTCGGATCGCGGCGCGATTGGCCGACGGGTGGAACGTGCCGTTCATATCGCCCGAGGACTTCGGCGCCAAGCGGGCGGTGCTGCACCAGCGTTGCGAGGAGGTCGGGCGCGAACCGTCGGAGATCTCCTGTGCCATCAACGTGGGGTTGGCGTGGAAGGAGGAGGACCTCGAGCCGCAGTTCGGCAACATGCGCATGTTCGTGCGTCCCGGCGTCCTCCTGGGCTCCGAGGACGAAGTGCTCGACAAGATCGGCCGTTACGTCGAGGCCGGCGCCGACCAGGTCAACATCGCCATCCGCGCTCCCTGGGACCTCGACGGGCTCGAGCGTCTGGCCAACGCACTGAAGTTGTCGTACTGAGCTGTTCGGACGCTACGGAGGTTCAGCCCGATCTTTGAGTCCTTCTCGCCCTCCGAGGGCGAGAAGGACTCAAAGATCACGGGCGCGACGCTGGAGAGCGGTTTCGAGACGCCGGACGAAGTCGTGGCGCCGCGTCAGTTTGCTCTGGCGCATCACCAACCACCCGGCCAGCTCGAGCTCGATGTCGCGGGCGGCGTCGTATTCAACGTCATCCGGAGTCTTCTCGTGGAGGTCGGAGTCCCACTCGAGATCGATCTTCTCTTCGGGATAGGCGAGATCGAGGCAGTAGCGCCCGCCCGCGGTCGGTACCCAGACTTGTTGCTTCGGGATGGGGAGGCCGGCCTTCGAGATCCAGTCGAGAAGCTTGTATTCGCCCTCGCTGTCGCCAGGCGTACCGCCCGGGACCCGGCCTTCGAGCACCTCGTCGATCACCGTCATCCTGCGGCGGCCTCGAGCGCGCATGTCGTCTCGCGCCCGACCAACCTTGTCGTAGGTCGTGAAGTCCAGGCGGACGGCGCCGCGCAGAATGCGGGCGATCGTCGCGGTCGATAGCCGCGCCGACATGTCGCAGATCGACCGCGCTGCTGTGGTGACAGCGAGGGCGTCGAGATGCTCGATGTGGTGAGGGGGCAGGTACGTGCTGCGGCGGATGATGACGTTGGGCAAGTGCGGCGTTTTCGCATACGGCACGACCAGTTCGGTCTTCCTGCCGGGAACCGACGGCATGCCGCGCAACCAGCCCGCGCAGCAACCGCCCGCAGCTCCTTCGTCGATTGCGAGGAACGCCGCCATCGGCAGGTGACGCCGGACCTCGCAGACGCCGGCCATCCGATAGACGCCCTTCAATATCCGGATGAGACGACCGTCGTCGATGTCCCTCCGCGCCTGCTTCTCGGACATGAACTCGAGCAGCTGAAGCCATTTCACCAACCCCCATTGGAACTGCGTCAGCGCGTCCAGGTCTCTGTCCATCGCGCACCAGTAATAGCGACGGGGTGTGTCCGAACCGGCAGTCGCGCCGATCTTTGCGTCCTTGTCGCCCTCCGAGGGCGAGAAGGACTCAAAAGTCAGGACGCGCGGGGCCGCACCTCGTAGGCGCAGACGTGGGCCCCGGCCATCATGTGCTGGACGCGCTCGACTTTGGCGCTGGGCAGGACCTTGCGGATGAACTCGAGTTCGCTCGAGCACGCGTGTCCGTACTTGCGGGCCACTTCGAGAATGGCGCAGTTGTGCTCGACGATCCGGTACGAACCGTCGTCCATCGGCTCCACGGCGGCCAGGTACCCGTCCTCGTCGAGGATCTGGGTCAGCTCGGCGACTTGATCGGGGAACGGCTTGCCGGCCAGTCGCGCCTTGGCGTCGGTGATGCGCCGCTGGCGGCGCTTGGCGAAGATGCGTTCGACCAACGCCGGGTCAGCGTCGTCGACGTACTCCAGCAGCTCGGCGGCCAGATCGCCGTAGCGCTTCGGGAACAGCGACTCGGCCGACTCGGTCAGGCGGTAGACGTGCTTCGGTCGTCCCGGGCCGCCGCGGCGCGACTCATACGCCACGAGGCCCTCGGCGGTCAGCGCCGTGAGGTGCTGGCGCACGGCGCTGGCGGTGACGGCCAGCGCGTCGGCCAGTTCCTCGGCCCGGGCGCCGCCGGTGCGCTTGAGCGCGAGGAGGATGTCCTGACGGGTCGACATTCGCCCGCCATTCTACGGGGCGACGGCGGGTTAAGTAAGAAGAACCTTGTCAATCCCCCAAAGCTTGGGCCCCGCCGCCGCGCCGCCGCCTTAGGCTCGACGCAGTGGTGACCGACGACCTCAGCGGGCGCGAGGTGGTCATCGCCGGCAGCCGCCAGGACCGGCCCAACCTGCCCGTGCGGGGATGCCCGTTCTGCGTGGGCGGCCTTGAAGCACCCGACCCCTACACCGTGCGGACGTTCGTGAACCGGTGGCCGGCGTTGCCCGACGATCGGGCCGAGGTCGTCCTGTACACGCCGAACCACGACGCCACGTTCGCGTCGCTCGGTGTGGCCGGCGCCGGCGCCGTCATCGACGCGTGGGCAGAGCGGAGCGAGGCGCTCGGCGGGCGGGCCGACGTCGCCTACGTGCTGGTGTTCGAGAACCGCGGGGCCGCGGTCGGCGCAACCATCGGCCACCCGCACGGGCAGATCTACGCGTTCACGTCGGTGCCCGAAGCGCCGGCGCGCGAGCTCGACCACCCGTGCTCGTTGTGCGGGCACGACCCAGGCGACCGCGTCGTGAGCGCGGCGGGCGACTGGCAGGCCTACGTGCCCGAGGCGGCTGAGTGGCCCTACGAACTGCGCGTCGCGCCGCGCTCGCACGTCGGCACGCTGGCCGAGTGCGACCGCGCCGGACTCGGCGGGATCCTCGTCGATGTTCTCGCCCGATTGGACCGGCTGTTCCCGCCGGCGCCGATGCCGTACATGTTGTGGGTGCACCAGCGGCCGAGCGATGGCGGCGAGTGGCCCGAGGCGCATCTGCACGTCCACGTGGCGCCGCTCCTGCGCGCCACCGGCGTCCCCCGCTTCGTGGCCGCCGGCGAACTGGGCAGCGGCGTCTACTTCAACCCGGTGGCCCCGGCCGACGCCGCCGCCCGCCTGCGCGACGCGTGACGTGACGTGACGACGGCCTACGCGCCGGGCCGGGTGAACCTCATCGGCGACCACACCGATTACAGCGGCGGCCTCGTTTTGCCCATGGCCATCGACCTCGGCACCGTGGTCGACCTCGCGCCCGGCGGCGACCTGGTCGAGCTGCGATCGGACGCCGAGGACACGCCCGCCCGCGTGCCGATCGACGTCGACGACCCAGGCGCGGTTGACCCGCCGTGGGCCCGTTACGTCGCCGGCGTCGTCGCCGTGACCCGCCCGGCCGTCGGCGGCACCGGCACGGTATCGACCACGCTGCCGGTCGACGCCGGGCTGTCGTCCAGCGCCGCGCTCGAGGTGAGCGTCGCCCTGGCGCTGGGCTTCGAGGGCGCGGCACTGGAGCTTGCCCTGGCCTGCCAACAGGCCGAGCAGCGGGCGTCAGGCGTGCCGTGCGGCGTCATGGACCAGCTGGCCTCGGCCGCCGGGGTCGAGGGCCACGCCCTGCTGATCGATTGCTCCTCGCTGACCGTCACACCGGTCCGTCTCCCCGGTGACGTGGAGATCGTGGTCGTGCATTCCGGTGAACGCCGCGCGCTGGCCACATCGGCCTACGCGACGCGCCGGGCCGAGCTGGAAGCCGGTCACCCCGCCCGCTGCCGTCACGTCGCCGGCGAGAACGAACGGGTCACCGCCTTCGCCGCCGCGCTGACCGATGGCGACCTCGCCGGTGCCGGCGTGCTGATGGCGGCCAGTCATGCCAGCCTGCGCGACGACTTCGAGGTATCGACACCGACGCTCGATGCGCTGGTGAGCCGGCTCACCGCGGTGCCCGGTGTGTATGGCGCCCGCCTCACCGGCGCCGGTTTCGGCGGCTGCGTCGTGGCGCTCACCGCCCCCGGCGCGCTTCACGAAGGCTGGGTCGTCCGCGCCTCGGCCGGCGCCCGCGTGCTCGATGGTGGGATGTCTAGAGCCGGTCGAGGAGCTGGGTCTTCTTGAGGTCGAACTCGGCCTGGGAGATCACGCCCCGTTGGCGCAACTCGTCGAGCTTGTCGATCTGTTCGGGTATCGACAACTGGCTCCGGCCGGCGACCCGATCGGCGTCACGGTCCTTCGACCGTTCGATCTCGGCGTAGATCACGTTCTGCACCCGGGCCGGCTTGGCGATGTCGGTGAATTGCTCCTGGCCCCGCTCCCCCGCCGATTCAATCGTGAGGTCGCCGGCGCCGATCAGCCGCTCGAACAGCGACTGGTTGAACGCGATGTCGTTGATGCGGTCGAGCGGGATCTCCCGGCCGCGCTTGCCCAGCACGCCGGCGCGCAGCACCAGGCGATCGGTGGTCACCACGAAGTTCGTCGTCGTCCACTGGATGTAGCGGACGATCCACCACAGCGCGGTCACCGCCATAAGCGCGAGCAGCGCCAGCCGCATGGCGTCGTTGTCGACCTTGGGCCCGACCACGATCCCCAGGACGACCGACACGGCGAACGCCAGCGTGGGTCGGGTGAAGAACCACCAGTGCGGATGCAGGTCGAGGACGAC
>JACDEA010000220.1 GCA_013816725.1 Actinomycetota bacterium | reverse complement strand
GCCGTAGACCGCGGCGACGCGAAGCTTGCGGACCGCAGCCAGCGGCGCCAGCTCGGCGGTCACCTGGGCGGCCAGCTCGCGGGTCGGGACGAGCACGAGCCCGCGGGGCCGCCGGGGCTTGCCCGTCGTCGTCCCCTCGATGAGCGCGAGCCCGAAGGCCAGGGTCTTGCCCGAGCCCGTCGGGGCCCGGCCGCACACGTCGCGTCCGGCGAGGGCATCGGGCAGCGTGGCCACCTGGATGGGAAACGGTTCTTTGATGCCGCGCTGCGCCAGCAGCGCGGTCAGGTCAGCAGGTACGCCAAGATCGGCGAAGGTGGGCAAAACGAAAACTCCATTCGATTAGGCAACAGGCGGGCCTTGTTCGAGTGGATCTCGTTGGCCCCGCCGGCGAGAAGGGCCGACGAACGTCGGCAACAGCCGAGCGGTGCTGACGCCAAGTGTACCCGATGGCCGGAAGGCCTCCGAACGCGCGAGCCGAACGCGCGAGCCGAACACCGCACGGCTATCCGTGCCCTGCGTGTCGAGGGCGCAGGCGGCGCGCGATCGGGCCACTGCATCGTCTAGCCCGTTCGGGTGGTTGGCCAGTTATCGGTAAGGCTCGTCGGTGAGCCGTCGATAACCGTCCATGCTCCCGTCCCTGTCGCGCCATCTCGCAGGACTCCTCCCTGCCGGGCGTGCGCTACCGGAGGGAATGTGGCTCAGGCGCCACCGCGGCATCGTGATGCTGTTGTGGGCGCACGTACCCGCGCTCTTACTGTTTGGGGTACTAACCGGCCATCCAGCGCTGCACTCGGCCCTCGACCTGCTCCCCGCCGTCGTGCTGGCAACGGTGGCCGGCCTGCCGAAGTACGGACGGACCGTCCGCTCGGTCCTGGCAACGCTCGGGCTGGTCACGTGCTCCGCGCTCGCTGTGCACTTCGCACACGGCAGCATTGAGATGCACTTCCATTTCTTCGTAGTCATCGGCGTGATCTCGCTTTATCAAGAGTGGGCGCCGTTCGGGATGGCGATCCTGTTCGTGGTGCTCCACCACGGCGTCATTGGCGTCCTCGCACCGGACTCGGTCTTCGATCACGGCGACGACTCCGCCCTCCCATGGATGTGGGCGGCGATCCACGGGGCCTTTGTGCTGGCGGCCAGCATCCCCCACCTGTTGGCGTGGCGGCTCAACGAGCAGTACGCCCTGCGCGACCCGTTGACGAAGTTGCCGAACCGCCTCTTGGTCGCCGACCGGCTTTCACAGGCGCTGGCCCGACGCGAGCGTTTCGGGAGTTCGGTCTCTCTGCTGTTCTTGGACCTGGACGGGTTCAAGGGAATCAACGACACGCTTGGTCACGCCTATGGCGACCAGGTCCTGAGCGAAGTCGCCACCCGCCTCACCGCTGGCGTCCGGGTCGGTGACACCGCCGGCCACCTGAGCGGTGACGAGTTCGCAATCATCCTCGAGGCCGCCGATGAAGTCCCACCGGAGGTCACCGCCGACCGCCTGCTCCGCGCCATCGCCGAACCATTCCAACTCGGGGCGCGTAGCGTGACGATCACCGCGTCGATCGGCATCGACGTGGCCGACGGCACGACGACGGCCGACGACCTCCTCCGGAACGCCGACCTGGCCATGTATGCAGCGAAGTCGGCGGGGCGCGGGAACTGCCGGCGTTACCAAGCGGGCATGCACGCGCTGGCGGTCGACCAGCTCGATCTCGTCGAGGACCTCCGCACGGCGCTGTCGGACGGCAGCGTTTTCGTGCAGTACCAACCGGTGGTCGAACTCAGCACGGGCGAGGTGATCGGCGTCGAGGCACTGGCGCGGTGGGAGCACCCGACCCGAGGTCTCGTTCCGCCCCTGGTCTTTGTTCCCGTCGCCGAGCGCTCCGGCCTCATCGACCGGCTCGGGATGCTCGTCCTCGAAGAATCGTGCAACGTCATGATCCGTCTGCACGCGATGAAACCCTCGCTCGACCTGAACGTGAACCTGTCGCCGCACCAGTTCCGCGAGGGCAGCGTCGTCTCGGCCATTGCCGACCTCCTGCAGGCGACGGGTTTGGATCCGCGCCGGCTCGTGTTGGAGATCACTGAGGGCGTCCTGATCGACGAGCCCGGCGTTGCCATCCAGCGGATCGCCGGACTCCAGGCGCTCGGGATCCGCATCGCGCTCGACGACTTCGGCACCGGCTTCTCGTCTCTCAGCTACCTCAAGCAGTTCTCCGTCGACGCCCTCAAGATCGACCGCTGCTTCGTCAGCACACTGCCGGCCAGCGGCGGTGAGTTGGCCGAGACGATCGTTCGCCTCGGCGAGATGCTCGACATCGACGTCGTGGCCGAAGGAATCGAGACCGACGAGCAAGCTGTGAAACTGAACGCCCTCGGCTGCCGGCACGGCCAGGGCTATCTCTTCGCCCGTCCCCTCGACGAAGACGCGCTCGGCCAACTGATCGCTGGGGGAGACCACCTCGGGCCCGTACTTCCCATGCCCGTCTGATCGCTTCGTGGTCCGCCTGACGCCCCTCGCGGTCGCACATCAGCGCGCGCCCGCCTAGCCACCTCGTGAGCAGAGCCAACCGGCGCAGAGCACGCCGGCGGTGCCCAGCAAGACCGCGGCCACCACGTCGGTCAGGAAGTGCACGCCGAGAGCCAGCCGCGACACGCAGATCGCGGCAGCGTAGGCCGCGGCAACCATGGCGCCTGCCCGCCGGCGCGTGGATCCGAGAGCGAGCAAGAGGATGGACGCGAGAGCCAACGCCGTAGCGCCTGTGGCGTGTCCTGAGGGATAGGAGAAGTCGAACTCGTGCGCGAGCACCGCAGTCGCCGGGCGCGGGCGTTCGACGACCAGCTTCAGTGCGTGTCCGACGAGCGAGGTAAGTCCTACCGCGGCGGGGCCGAACAGGGCGAGACGTACGGCCCGGTAACGCCACCAGGCCCACGCGGCCAGCACGAGGGATGCGGCGACCACCACCGCCGGGTCCCCGAGCGTGGTCACGGCTTCGGCTATGGAGCGAGGGACGGTGCCGGGCCTGGCGTAGAGCGCCCGCGCGACTGACGCGTCAATCCGGTCCGGTGTTCGCGAGTGCCACACGATTACCGCCAGCACCGCGACGAGTGCGAACTCGACAAGGAGGAGGAGGTGAAGTCGCCGGCGGAGGCGTCCGTCGACAAGGCGACGGGCCACGAGGTTCGGGGAATCGCTGGCCGCCCCAACTGTGGGTCTCAAGGGGCGGGCTCGACCTCGACGACGTCTATGTCTCGCTTCGAAACCGTGAGGTAGACGACGAGGACGAGAATCGCGGCGAGGAAGATCTCGCTGGTGCGCGTCGTCCCCAACGCAAGGCCACCGTGCTTGTGGGGCTGTGAGAGGTAGTCGCCGATCGAGGCGCCCATAGGGCGGGTGAGGATGTATGCGATCCAGAAGGTGAGCACCGCACTGACCTCAAGAACGCGCCACGCGACGGCGACGGCGGCGATGGCGACGCCGAAGAGCAGGCCGGACGTGAGGTAGCCGAGGTTCACCTTCTCGGCAAGGAGGTCCCCGGCGGCGGTGCCGAGCGCGAAGGTGCAGAGGATGGCGAGCCAGTAGAAGGCTTCGCGCTTGGGGGTCACGATGGAGTGGATCGAAAGGGTTCGCTCCTGACGGTGCCACACCGCGAATACGACGGCGAGCAAAGCCGTGAAGGCCGCGCTGGAGACCCAGAGGCTGAGGCCCATTACATCGGTGAGGTAATCGGTGATGAGCGTGCCGACGATGCTGATGACGACAACTGTTGACCAGTACCAGACCGGTACGTAGCGGTGAGCCCGGAACTGGAACAGCAGCATCACACCGAGTACCGCGACGGAGAGCCACAGCGTGCTGACCAGCGTCAGGCTGGTGTGCTGAATCAGCCAGTCGGCCGCCGTCTCACCCACCGTCGTGGCCATGATCTTGATCACCCAGAAGAAGAGGGTGACGAGGGGAACCTTGTTGTAGAGAATCCTGGTGTCGTCCTGCGTCGAGGTCGGCGTGGTCGTCATGGTCCGAACTTACGGGCCGAGCGTTTGGGGCGGATCGTGATTGGTTCAACGCTCGGTAAGAAGCCGGCCCCGCCCACCTTGTGGCCCGGCCGAAGGGGTTGAGGTTCGTACCCTGGTCCCGTGCCCTCACGGATCCTGGTCATCGAGGACGACGTGGTGATCGCCGACGAGGTCCGCCGTGCTCTCGAGGCCCAGGGCTACGACGTGCACCAGTGCGGCGACGGGCGCACCGCGCTGGCGGCCCTGCCCGACGTGGTCCCGGATCTCGTGCTGCTCGATCTTGGCCTGCCCGATCTCGACGGTGTGCAGGTGTGCCGGCTGCTGCGCGCCGAACTGCCGGACACTCCCGTCTTGATCGTGACGGCGCGCGATGACGACGTGGACATCGTCGTCGGCCTCGACGCCGGCGCCAGCGACTACGTGGTAAAGCCGTTCACGATGACGGTGCTGCTGGCCCGCGTTCGAGCCCATCTCCGGAGCCAACGGTCGAGCGATGAGGCCGACGTGGTGATGGTCGACTCGCTGCGGATCGACAAGGGAGCGCATCGGGCGTATCGATCGAACGTCGAGCTGGACCTGCGACCGAAGGAGTTCGTCCTCCTGGTCGCGCTCGCGGAGGCGGCCGGCCGGGTCATGACACGCGAGCGTCTCCTCGACGAGGTGTGGGGCCTCCGCTGGGAGACTTCGACCAAGACGCTGGACATGCACGTCCACGCGCTCCGCCGCAAGCTCGGCGATAGACCCGACGGCGGCGCATGGATCACGACGATCCGC
>JACDEA010000219.1 GCA_013816725.1 Actinomycetota bacterium | reverse complement strand
ACGCGGGAACGGTGGCGCGCAGGGAATCGACCACCGAGGGCATGGCTGCAGAGAGTAGACAAGCTCGGATGGACCCGGGGGCGCTGCGAGACGCATTGACGGTCGTCGCCGGAGTCGGCACCGGCGTGCTCTCCGCCGCGTTCGGCGTCGGGGGCGCGGTCGTCTCGACGCCGGCGATCCGCCTCCTCGGGGCGTCGGCCCACGTCGCCATCGGGACGACGCTGCCCTCGATCCTCCCCGGCGCGGCCAGCGGCACGGCCCGCTACGCGCGCGAAGGGTTGATCGACCGTCGGGCCATCGCCTGGACGACACCGGCCGGGTTGGCCGCGTCGGTCGGCGGTTCTCTGCTCTCCGAAGTGGTCCCCGGCAAGGGTCACTGGCTCATGATCCTGACCGCGGCACTGCTCGGGTTCACCGCCTGGCGCATGGCGCGGCCAACCGACGAGCCGGTCCTGACTGCCGCCGAATCCGACGTCGAGATGAGCCCTCGCTCGCGGTCGATCCCAGCGCGCCGCGACACGCCCCTCTTGCTGATCGCCATCGGGATCGGCGCCGGTCTGCTCAGCGGGCTCCTCGGTGTCGGCGGCGGCATCGTGATGGTCCCGGCGTTCACCGAGCTGGCCGGCATCCCACTGAAGACCGCGATCGCGTCGTCACTGGCCTGCGTCGGGCTGTTCGCCATTCCCGGCACGATCACCCACGCGCTGCTCGGTGGAATCGACTGGCGCATCGCGGTCGCCCTGAGCCTCGGCGTCATACCGGGCGCCCGGCTGGGCGCGGCGGTCGCCATCCGGACCGGCGACGCGCGCCTGCGTCGCGCCGTCGCCCTGTTCCTCGGCGCGATCGCCGTCATCTATGCCGCCGGCGAGATCGCGGCGCTCGGCCGATGATCGACGCCGTCGTCTTCGACTTCGACGGCCTCATCCTCGACACCGAGATGCCGTCGTTCCTGTCATGGGTCGAGGTGTTCGAACACTTCGGGTGCGAACTCCACGAGGACGAGCACGCGTTGACGATCGGCGCCCACTTCGAGCGGATCGATCTGCTCAAGGCGAGAGCCCGCGTGGCCCTGCCCTCCGACGACGACGTGCGGGCCATCAAGCAACGCCGTCACGCAGAACTGCTCGCGGAGATGGAAATCCTCCCCGGCGTGGTGACGTGGCTCGACGAAGCCGACGCGCTCGGCCTGCCCCTCGCCATCGCGTCGAGTTCGCCGTCGTCGTGGGTGAGCGGGCTGCTCGACCGCTTCGAACTGACGGGCCGCTTCCGCCATGTCGTGTGCTGCGAGGACGGCCGGCCACCGAAGCCGGCGCCCGACTGTTACCTCGCCGCCTGCGACGCGCTGGGTGTTGCGCCAGCCAACGCGCTCGCGGTCGAGGACTCGGCCAATGGCGTGGCCGCGGCCAAGGCCGCCGGCCTCTACTGCGTGGCCGTGCCCAACCGGCTCACGCTGCGCCTCGACCTGAGCGCGGCCGACCGGCAACTCGCGTCGCTCGAGGAGCAGACCCTGGCCGAGGTCATCGAGGTCATCGCGACAACTCGTGGGCGCGCGTGAAGATGGCGTCGAACATGGACACCGTGAGCTTTCCAGTGAACGTGTTCTGCTGGCTGGGGTGGAACGAGCACAGCACGGCGGGCCCGTTGGGAACGGGCGCCTCCACGCCGTGACCGAACTTCGGCCGCGGTCGCGGCAGCGAGAGCAGCCCGGCCACGACGTCGTAGGCGAACTTGCCGAGGACGACGATCACCTGCACGCGCGGCAACAGTGACATTTCATGGACGAGGAACGGGAGGCACCGGTCGCGTTCGGTGATCGTCGGCTTGTTCTGCGGTGGCGCGCAGCGCACGGCGGCGGCCACGTACGCGTCGTGAAGCTCCAAACCGTCGTCGGCCCGCACGCTCGTCGGCTGGTTGGCGTAGCCGGCGCGGTGTAGCGCGGCGAACAGCCAGTCGCCGGAACGGTCGCCGGTGAACACGCGGCCCGTGCGGTTCCCGCCGTGCGCGGCCGGCGCCAGCCCGACGATCAGGAGCCGCGCGTCGGGATCGCCGAAGCCCGGAACTGGTCGGGCCCAGTACGACTCGTCGGCGAACGACGCCCGCTTTTCGCGTCCCACCAATTCGCGCCACGCGACCAGGCGCGGGCAGGCGCGGCAGCCGACGATCTCGGCCGTCAAGTTTTCGAGGGCGCGCCGGGTAGGTTGGCCGCTACTCATGGTTAGGCCGAAACTACCGAAGCCGACGCTGATCCTTTTCGTGCGTCACGGGCAAACGGCGACCACGGGCTCCGTCCTGCCCGGTCGCGCGCCCGGGCTCTACTTGGCCGAACGCGGTCAGCAACAGGCGGCTGCGGTCGCGCAACGGATCGGCGCGCTGAAGAACAAGCCCGTCGCCGTGTACGCGTCGCCTCTGGAGCGCACCCGCGAGACGGCCGCGCCGATCGCCAAGGCACTAGGCGTTCGCGTTCGCAGCGAGAAGGGCCTCCTCGAGTGCGACTTCGGCGAGTGGACGGGCGCCAAGCTGAAGGACCTGTACAAGCGACCCGAGTGGAGCACCGTGCAGCGGTACCCGAGCGGGTTCCGGTTTCCCGGCGGCGAGTCCTTTGCGGAGATGCAGGCCCGCATCAACGACGCCGCGACTCGGCTCTCCGCCATGTACGCCGGCCAGACCATCGTGGCCGTGTCGCACGCCGATCCGATCAAAGCCGCGGTGGCCAGTGCGGTCGGGACGCATCTGGACCTGTTCCAGCGCATCGTCGTGTCACCCTGCTCGGTGACCGCGATCGCGTACGGTCCGACCGGCCCTACCGTGCTGGCCGTGAACAATGTGGGGGACCTCTCCGAGCTGGTGCCGTCATGAGCGACGGCGCCGAGTTCGGTGAGGCCGACCGTCTCGCCGTTGGCGCGTTCGGTGAGCCCGGCCAACGGGTGTTCCTCCTCCAGATCGGCCAAGGCGAACGCGTGCTCACCGTGAAGGTAGAGAAGGGTCAGGTCACCGAACTGGTGGCGTCGCTGGAACGGGTAATGGCCGACCGTCCGCTCGACTCCTCCCCCGACCGGACCGCGGCGCGACTGGCCGACCACGCCGAGCCCGAGTGGGTCGTGGGCTCGATCCGGCTCGGCTACGACAGCCGCACCGAGCGCGTCGCGCTGGTGCTGGAGGAGTTCCGCGGCGAAGTGGCGCAAGACGACGACGAACCGGCCACCGCGCTCATCCTCATCTCCCCGCAGCAGGTCGCCGCGCTCGTGGCCGAGGTCAGCGACCTCGTCGCCGCCGGGCGCCCGAGTTGCGACCTGTGCGGCTACCCGCTCGACCCGTCGGGTCACGTATGTCCGAAGACCAACGGCCACCGGCCGCCGAAGCTCTGACGCTCCTGGCCCGCGGCCAGGTTGAACTGTCAGGGCGGTTGCCGTGGAGTTCCAACGGTACGTTCCTCGCCGAGTTGTGTCTCGACGGCGCCACCATGCGCGCCGTCTACAAGCCGCTGCGCGGTGAACGACCCCTCTGGGATTTTCCCGACGGCTTGTATCGCCGCGAGGTGGCCGCCTACGCGCTGTCCGCCGCGCTGGGCTGGGACCTCGTCCCCGAAACCATCTCGCGCGACGACGGGCCGTACGGGCCGGGCTCGTACCAACGATTCGTCGACGCCGACTTCACCCAGCACTACTTCACGCTGATAGAAGACACGCGCCATCACGTTGCCCTGCGCGCCGTCGCCCTGTTCGACCTCGTGGCCAACAACGCCGACCGTAAGAGCGGGCATTGCCTGCTGGCCGACGACGGGCACATCTGGGGGATCGACCACGGCCTGTGCTTCGCCGTGCCGCCCAAGCTGCGCACGGTGATGTGGGACTTCGCCGGTGAGACGATCGACCCCGCGCTGCTCGCGGATCTGGCGCGCCTGGCCACCGCGCCGCCTCCGGCCGCGCTGGTCGAGCTGCTGCACGACCAGGAGGTCGAGGCCACCCTGGCCCGGGCCGCGGCCATGGTCCGCGGGGCCCGCTTCCCGGATCCCGATCCCGACCGACGGCCCTACCCGTGGCCGATGGTGTGACCGAGCGCGGGAAGTGAGTCTCACCGACGACCTGGACGACATGACCCGCCGGGCCAACCGGCTGGCCGATGCGGGCGACTGGGACGGCGTGCTGGACCTGCGTGACGACTGCCGGGCCGCGGTGCAGCGCGGCAAGCAGCTGTGGCCGGTGGCGTCGTACTGCGAGTACCGACTCGCGCTCGACGGACCGAACGACCTGGCCGCGCACATGCTCGAGCCGGGCGCGGGGCGGTTCGCACTCGGACCGCTTACCGAAGTCGTCGCCGTGCACCACACGTGGGCCGGCCTGGCCGCCCACGCGCCACCCGGCCCCGTCGCCGCGCTGGCCGCCCACGAACGGGTGCTGCGGGGCGAAGATCTCGCCGCCGCCGATGTCCCTGAGGCCGCCGTCCTCGAGGTCCCCCTTTCGGTGCAACCGTGGGAGCCGGCGTATCCGCTGGCCGAGTACAGCGCGGATGAGGCCGAGTTCCAATCCCCGCCGCTCCCGCCCCTCGTCGACGTCGCGCTGCCGGCGAACCCACCACGCCCGGTCGACGATCGCGAGACGATCGACGCGTTGACCGAACTGGGCGCGGTCTGGGCCACCGAGTCGAACGGCCGGGTCGAGGCGGTGGCAGTCGAGGGCGGCACGGTCGCTGCGTTGCGCGCGCTCGGCGTTGGGCGGGCCCGGGTCGCCTCGCTCACAGGACGCGATGCGCTCGCGCTCATGGCGTGGGCGGCGGCGTCGGGCGGCGCCCACGGT
>JACDEA010000218.1 GCA_013816725.1 Actinomycetota bacterium | reverse complement strand
CTCCGCTTTCGGCTCCCTTTGCGGTCTCGGTAGCCACCCTCAGGCAGCTTCGAGGTCGACGCCGCGGGCGCCGGTGATGGTGACCTTGGCGAACTCACCCACTGCGAGGTCGATCGGCACGTGGATGATGCCGTCGATCTCCGGCGCCTCGCGGTGCGTGCGCCCGACGCCGGGTGCGTCGACCAGCACCTCGACGGTCGTGCCGATCAACGCGTGGCGGCGCGCCATCGTGATGCTGTCCTGTGCTTCGGCCAGCTCCCGTAGCCGTTCGCTGACGAGATGGCTGTCGACGGCGCCGTCCAGCGTCGTCGCGAACGTGCCGTCCTCGGGTGAGAACGAGAAGAAGCCAACCCAGTCGAGTTGCGCAGCGTCGACAAACGACAGCAGTTCGTCGTGGTCCGTCTCGGTCTCGCCGGGATACCCGACGATGAACGACGACCGGAACGTCGCCTCGGGCCAGCGCGCCCGGATGTCCTCGATGCGCTTCAGGAAGCGCTCGCCGTCGCCCCACCGCCGCATCCGCCGCAGCAGTGGCTTGGACACGTGCTGGAGCGACAGGTCGTAGTAGGGCACGCCGGTCTCGCCGATCACGTCGATGAGGGCGTCGGTCAGGTCCGACGGATAGAGGTACAGCAGCCGGGTGCGCTCGACGCGAGCGGCGACGTCGACGACGAGCGGCACGATGGCGCCTCGCTGGCCCAGGTCCTTCCCGTACGACGCCAGGTCCTGTGCGACGAGGACGATCTCCTTGGCCTCGAGCGCGTCGACTTCACCAAGGATGTCGCCGTGCGTGCGGGATCGCTGCTTGCCGCGGAACGACGGGATGGCGCAGAACCCGCACGTGCGGTCGCAGCCCTCTGCCACCTTCACGTAGGCCCACGGCGCCGTCGCTTTCGGCCGGGGCAGGTTCAGCAGGTCGAACGCAGGAACTGCGCTTTGCCTCTGTGGCCGACCGGCCGCCTTCTTCGTGAGAGCGACCGGGACACCGAAGCCGGCGACGAGGTCGACCTCGGGCAGCGCGTCGGCCAGCTCGGCGCCGTAACGCTCGGCCATGCACCCCGTGACGACGACGCGCGCGCCGGCTCGGCGGGCGTCGCTCAGGGCCAGGATGGTCTCGACCGACTCCTGGCGAGCAGCCTCGATGAACGCGCAGGTGTTCACCACCACGAGGTCGGCTTCGTCGGCCGAGGTGGCACCGGCGTAATCCCCCGCCTCGAGCGTGCCGACGAGCTTGTCGGAGTCGACTTGGTTCTTGGGACAGCCGAGCGTCTCGACCCAGTAGGTCTGCGCCATTGGTCCCTCAAATCTAGTTGTACGCGAGTTCGAGTCCCTTACGGGGCCAGCGCATCGAGCCGAGGCGACCGAAGGCCGACAGGGTGATGAAGGCCGTCCGCCGCTCGGGCCCGCCGAAGCAGATGTTCGTCGTGAGCGGGTCGCCGGTGGGAACGTGCTCGATCGTCGCGCCATCGGGCGAGATTGCAGTGATACCGCCGTTGACGAGCGTGGCGACACAGACCCAGCCCTCGCCGTCGACCGCCAACGAGTCGAGCAGCTGCATTCCCGGCAAGCCGGCGAGCAGCTCGCCGCCGTTGCCGAAGGGTGCCGCTGGCACCGTGCCCGGCTCGGGGACGGCCCACGAGAACACCCGTCCGGTGTGGGTCTCGGCGACGTAGAGCGTCTTCTCGTCCGGTGACAGGCCGATGCCGTTGGGCCCGCTGACCGAGTAGATCACTTCGTGGACCTCCGAGCCATCGGCCTTGCCGTAGTGGACCCCGGTGCGATCGACGTGACGTTCGTAGGTGTGGCCGTGGTCGGTGAACCAGAACCCGCCGGAGGAGTCGAAGACGAGGTCGTTGGGCGCGCGTAGCGGGATGCCGTCGGACTCGGTGTAGAGATCCTCGAAGTCGCCGGTGTCGAGGTCGACCCGCTGGATGCGCCCGCCGATGTAGTCGGGCGAAATGGTCACGCCGTGCTCGCCCGGCAGCGTCATCCCCGCCACCTCGGTCCATCGCCAGCCGCCGCTGTTGCAGACGTAGACCTTTCCGTCGGGGCCGATGGCCGCGCCGTTGGGGCTGCCGCCGAGATGGGCAACGAGCGATTTCGTGCCGTCCGGCTTGACCCTGGTGAGGTTGCCCGACTTCAGCTCGCAGAGGGCAACGTCGCCGTCGGGCAGCGCGATCGGGCCTTCGGGGAACTGAAGGCCCTCGGTGACGATGGTCAGTTCGTCGGTCATGGATGGCTCACCTCGACAATCGTGTGGATACCACCGCGGACGAGCCAATCGGTGGTGACGGTGATGCGGCGCGGCGCGATGGCCGCGACGAGGTCATCGACGATGCGATTCGTGACGTCCTCGTGGAAGGCACCCTCGTCCCGGTAGCTCCACAGATACAGCTTGAGCGACTTCAGCTCGACGATGGACGCGTCGGGTACATAGCTGATCGTCACCGATGCGAAGTCGGGCTGCCCCGTGATGGGGCACACGCAGGTGAACTCCGACGAGGTGCAACGCACGTCGTAGTCCCGCCCGGGATGTGGGTTCGGAATAGCTGTCAGTTGGCGCGACGGCCTGGAAGGCACGCCGCAGAAGCTATGCCTTGCCGAGAATCCTGTTCATCTTGGTTCCGCAAACCGGGCAGGTTCCCTGGGCGGCGCGGCGACCATTGGCGGTCTCCACGACGTTCCCTTCGAACTCACGCTTCTCGCGGCACTTCACGCAGTAGCCCTCGTAGGTGGCCATATGCAGAAAGCTTTACGCACGAACCGTGCTCGCGGGTGGATGGTCACCGCTGATGAAAGCCATGCGTCGGTGTCGGGTCGCGTAAAACGGTAACTGAGCACCGCCACATGGGGTCGTTTGGCACGTGGGCCTTCATTCGGGGTCCTCCACGACGAGGCCTTCGTGGTCGGCGTCGAGGACGAGGGCGCGGCCGGCGACGCCGGCTTCGGCCAGGAGTCCCTCCCCCGCAGCGCGCACCCGGGGCGCGGCGGCAGCGGTGCAGATGCCGAGCAGGCTCGGACCCGCGCCCGACCAGCAGGCGGCCAGGGCGCCGGCCTCGACGAGACCGGCGGTCAGGTAGCCGGACTCGGGGAACAGCGGCGTACGCGCGCTCTGGTGCAACCGGTCTTCAGTCGCCTCGCGCACGAGGAGGCGGTGATCGGCCAGGCCAGCGAGCAGGATCCCCATGCGGCCCAGGTTGAACGCGGCGTCGTGATGCGGGACCTGCGCCGGCAGAGCCTGACGGGCGCGCGCCGTCGGCAGCGGCCGCGACGGAATCAACAGCACGAAGCGCAGGTCGTGGTCGAGGCCGAGCCGCGCCGCGACCGGATGGTCGTTCACGACCGTGGCCGTGACCAGCCCACCGAGTACCGACGCCGCCGCGTTCTCGGGATGACCGTCGACCGCGGCGGCAACCGCCAACGGGTCGTCGGCGCCGGCGGCGGCGGCGGCGGCGACCGCGAGCGACGCCGACGATCCCAAGCCGCGGCCCACCGGGATCTCCGACCGAACGGTGATGGCGACGCGATCGTGACCGAGCACGCTGCGGACGACCTGCGCAGCGAGGTGGTTGCGATCGGCGGGGATGTCGCTACCCTCGCCCTCGGTTCGCAGCAACAACTGCTCGGCCGGCAGTACGTCGACTTCGACGTGCAGCGCCAGCGCGACCGCGAGCGTGTCGAAACCGGGACCGAGATTGGCCGATGACGCCGGTGCCTTCGCCCGCATTCGCAGCAGCGTACGGGGGACGCGTGTTACCTCGCCGACCACTTCACAGTCGAACTGAGTGACGGGGTTCCACGACCCCCCGTCAGGAGGCAGTAACTGAAATGCATGACTTTGCGATCACCGTCCTACTCGGTCTCGCGCTGTTCAAGATCGTCGACGTCGTCGAGGATCTGGTTCCTGGGCTGACGAAGTTCCACACGCTGGTAACGATGGTTCTCGCCGTCGCCGGCGTGCTCGCCATCGACTACTCGCTCTTCGGCGCGTGGGGCATCGGCCTCCGCGAGTCGTGGATGGGTATGTGGGCGACGGGCTTCGTCGTTGCCGGGACCACCAGCGTGTGGCGGGCAGCGTTCCACTACCTCGGCACGTCCGAAGGCGAGGAGCCCGAAGTCCGGCATCACGGCCTTCGCAGCGCCGCCTGACCCAGCGCTTCACCAGAACAGAGACAGGGCGCCCTCAATGGCGAGGGCGCTCTGTCGCGTTTAGCGGGCGGACTGGCGGAGGTCGTCGAGCTCTTCGGGCGTCATCAGCACGGCGCGAGCCTTGGAGCCCTCGGACGGACCGACTATCCCCCGACGCTCCAGAAGGTCCATGAGCCGCCCAGCCCGGGCGAAGCCGACCTTCAGCTTGCGTTGCAGCATCGATGTCGACCCGAGTTGTGACCGCACGACGATGTCGAGCGCGGCGTCGAGCAACTCTTCGTCATCGCCGGCGTCGCCGCCCATCGCGCCGGCCAGCCCCGGCAGCTGCTCGGCGCCCTCGACGCCGTCGATGTACTGCGGCGCCGATTGCCGGCGCCAGTGGGCGACGAGCTTGCGCACCTCGTCCTCGCCGATCCACGCGCCCTGCACGCGCCGGGGCACGTTGGACGCCGCGGTCAGCAGCAACAGGTCGCCCTTGCCGATGAGTCGTTCGGCACCCTGCTGGTCGAGGATGACGCGGCTGTCGGCGAGTGACGACACCGCGAAGGCGAGGCGCGACGGCACGTTGGCCTTGATGACGCCGGTGATCACGTCCACCGACGGGCGCTGCGTGGCGATCACCAGGTGGATCCCGACGGCGCGGGCCATCTGCGCG
>JACDEA010000217.1 GCA_013816725.1 Actinomycetota bacterium | reverse complement strand
GTCCAGCGGTGGGCCGGATAACCGGTCGCCCTCGACCGTCGCCTCGCCCACGGCGACCCCGGTCCGCACCGCGCCTGCCGTGTCCTGTTGCAGCGCGACGGCGCACGTGACCGCGCCGTACGTCGACCCGAAGGCGACGAGCAGCGGCACGCGCCCGTCGTCGATCACCGAGCCGCTGTGAGCCTCGGCGATCGTCCGCAGCGCGTCGAGCGCGTCGAGCGTGGCGTCGAGCCTGGCGTCACCGGCGACGGCCAGGACCGTCGTCGTCGCCCTGGTCGCCAACGTCGCCATCGGCAGAAGGTTATGGCCCGCTCGCCCGGTGTTCGCGCGGCCGAGGTGTCACGAAGTGGGGTGCACACCCCGCTTCGTGACATCCCGCCGCTACGCGGCGGGAGTCAGACCGCCCGACCGGGACGCTGAGCGGCGGGGACGAGCACGCAGTGGGTGCCGGCGTAGATCGTCGGGATGCACTTGTTGCAATGGGTGCACAGGGATTCGCTGACGTCGCCGGCGCGCCACCGGTTGACGAGGCCGGGTTCGCGGAGGAGGGCGCGGCCGATGGCCACGAAGTCGAAACCTTCGGCCATTGCCTGCTCGACGGTCGCTCGGGTCGTGATCCCGCCGAGGAGGATGAGCGGAATTGTGAGCGCGCCGCGGAATCGTCGGGCCGTCGGGAGGAAGAACGCCTCCTCGAACGGGTAGGCGGGCATGAACTTGCGCGAGGTGAGCCGAAACGCGAACCGCATCAGCGGCGGGAGGGTCGCCGCCATCTCGTGCACGGGGGCATCGCCGCGGAAGAGGTACATCGGGTTCTGGAACGAGCTGCCACCGGTGAGCTCGATGGCGTCGAGAGCTCCGTCGCCTTCGAGGAGACGGGCCGCCACCAGCGCGTCCTCGGGGCCCAACCCGCCTTTGACGCCGTCGTCCATGTTCAGCTTCGCGATGACGGCGACCCGGCCGGCTGCCGCGTCGCGCACAGCGGTGCTGACCTCGCGGGCCAAACGGGCCCGCTTCTCGGCGCTGCCGCCCCATTGGTCGTCGCGGCGGTTGAGCCGCGGGCTCAGGAACGCGCTGACCAGGTAGCCGTGACCGAAGTGCAGCTCGACGGCGTCGAACCCCGCAGCCACAGCGATACGTGTCGCGTTGGCGAAGTCGGCGGTGACGCGGGCGATGTCCGCCGCTGTCGCCGCTTGCGTGAACTTCATGGCCTGAGGTGCGAACACCTTCGAGGGCGCCAGCCCGCGCCGTCCGGTATTGGCGGCGACGGGGCCGGCGTGGCCCAACTGCATGCTCGCCGCGGTGCCCAGCGCGTGCATCTCGTCGACGAACCGGCGCAGGCCCGGAAGGGCGTCGTCGCGGGGAACGATCTCGCCGGGAGCGCCCCGCCCGTCGCGCGACACCGCGCAATAGGCCAGCGTCGTCATCCCGACGCCGCCGGCGGCCACGGCGCGGTGGTAGTCGACGAGGTTGTCGGTGACCAGTCCCTGGGGCGACATGCCCTCGAACGTCGCTGACTTGATGATCCGGTTCGCCAGGGTCACCGGCCCGAGCCGTGCCGGCATAAAAGCATCCGGCGTCACCGGCGAATTCCTAGCATCGATGCCATGAAGAAGTTGGTTGAGTACGGGCGCGACGACCACCCCGATGACGACGACGAGAAGGCGCAGCTGGCCTGGGCGGTGGCGGCCATGGACGACTGCGACGAGTGCGGCGACCTGCGCGTCGAACTGACCGTCGAGGAAGCGGGTCGCGCCGGCACCGGCCTCGTCGCCCACCTATCGCCGGCCACCGCCCGGCGCCTCCGAGCGGCGCTGGCCGGCGCGCTCCGCGAGGTGGGTGAACCGGTCGATTAGCGGCCGTCGATGGCGGCGGCACTTCTGGGTACGGTAGGGACCGTGCCCGACTCAATCACGATCACCGACAATCGCACTGGGGACACGCTGGAGGTGCCGATCGTGAACGGCGGCGTGTCCTCGGCGGACTGGCGCAAGCTCCTGCCCGACGTCTTCTTCTACGACCCAGGCTTCATGGCCACTGCGGCGTGCGAGAGCTCGATAACCGAGCTGGATGGCGACGCCGGCATATTGCGCTACCGGGGCTATCCGATCGAGCAGTTGGCCGAGCAGTCGACGTACCTCGAGGTCGCCTACCTCGTCATCCACGGCGAGCTGCCCGACAAGCAGCAGTACGACACATGGGTGCACGACATCACGTACCACACGTTCATTCACGAGAACATGCGCAAGCGGTTCATGGAGGGCTTCCACTACGACGCCCATCCGATGGGGATGCTCGTCTCCGCCGTCGCCGCCCTCTCGACGTTCTACCTCGACGCCAAGAAGCTGGCCGACCCCGATCAGCGCATGCAGGAGATCATCCGGCTCATCGCCAAGATGCCGACACTGGCGGCGTGCTGCCACCGGTTCAGCTCGGGGATGCCCTTCGTCTACCCCGACAACAACAAGGCGTTCACCGAGAACTTCATGAACATGATGTTCAGCCCCGACGCCAAGTACGCGTTCGACCACCCCGCGTTGCACCGGGCCATCGACGTGCTGTTCATCCTCCACGCCGACCACGAGCAGAACTGCTCCACGACCGCCATGCGCGTGGTCGGGTCATCACACGCCGATCCCTACACCGCGGCGTCGGCCGCCTGCGCGGCGCTGTACGGCCCGCGCCACGGCGGGGCCAACGAGCAGGTCATCCGCATGCTCACCGAGATCGGCTCGATCGACAACGTCCCCGCCTTCGTCGACGCGGTCAAGGGCGGCAAGAGCGGCCGCCTCCAAGGCTTCGGCCACCGCGTGTACAAGAACTACGACCCCAGGGCCACGATCATCAAGAAGGTGGCCGACGAGGTCTTCGAGATCACCGGCAAGAACCCACTCCTCGACATCGCGCTCAAGCTCGAGGAGGTCGCGCTCAAGGACGAGTACTTCACGTCTCGCAAGCTCTATCCCAATGTCGACTTCTACAGCGGCCTGATCTACCAGGCCATGGGCTTTCCGATCGACATGTTCCCGGTGCTGTTCGCCATTCCGCGTATGTCGGGCTGGCTCGCTCACTGGCAGGAACTCCTCGAGCAGGACTCGCGCATCGCCCGTCCCCGCCAGCTCTACATCGGCGCCGGCGCCCGCGACTACGTGCCGCTGGACACCCGCTCCTGACCAACGTCCTCTACCACGTGATGGGCTACTTCTCGTTGCCGTTGCCGTAGCCCTCGGGCAGAAGCACGTCGCCGTTCGTCGTTCGGTAATAGACCTGCCAGTGGTAGTAGGCGAAGTAGGCCCGCTCGTTGGCGCGCATCTGCTCGGCGTAGGCGGTGACCGCGTCGACGTAGAGGTAGCTGTGGTTGTAGTTCCACAGCGCGTTACGCATGGCGGCCGGCGCACCGTTGCGCGCGAGGTAGCGCGCTGCGGCCCGAATCGAGTCGCGGTTGCTGTTGATGTCGCCCTCGCCGTATGCGGCCCACGTCTTCGGTAGGAATTGCATCGGGCCCAGCGCGCCGGCGGAACTGGCGCCGCGGATGCGGCCCATGCGCGTCTCGACGAAATGGACCGCCGCCAGGTAGGGCCACGGCGCGCCGAACTCAGACTCCGCCGCCTTGTAGTAGCCGAGCAATTCAGTGGCGGGGGCGGGGCTCACGATGTGCCAGCCCTCTGGCGGCGTGGGGCGCTTGGGCGGCGACAGCTCGCGCAACCTCCGTCCGGCGGCCACGTTGGCCCGGATGGCCGGCTTGACGGCGTCGGACGCCGCCGCGATCACGCGGTCGAGCCATTCGGGATGATCGACCAGAGCGCGGTACTGCACCTGCTGATCGCGGGCCGCGGCCCGTAGGTCGGCGACGGGCGCCGACGGGTCATTGATCCTGTTCTCGGCGGCCAGGAGCAACGCCGCCACCTGGCCGGCGGGATCCGTGACCACAGTGATGGTGCTCGTGCCTGACGTCACCGGCCATGGTGACGACGATGACGATGGTGACGATGACGCGGACGGCCGCGGCGACGCGCCGTCATCGCCCGACGAGCAGGCGGCCAGCAACGCGAGCAACGCGGCGGTGGCGACGAGTCGCCTCAAGCGGGATCGATGCGGAACACGCCGCCGTCGAGCGACAGTACGTATACCTCGCCGGCCCGGTCCTCGCCGAACGACGCCAGCTGGCTGGTCGCCAGACCGGTGTCGCGCGCGCTGCCGTTCTTGTACGCCATCACCTTGCCCACGCAGAAGTCGGCGAACAGGTACGTGCCGGCCCACCCGCCGAGACGTGCGCCTCGGTACACGTAGCCGCCGGTGACGGCGCACACCGAGCCCTGGTGGCCGAACTCGTACACGGGATCGACGTTGCCGGCCGGGGGCGACCCGCCGTTGTACGCGTGCTTGCCTTCGCGACGGTTCCAACCCCAGTTCTGGCCCCGGCTGCCTGCCGGCGCGAAATCGATCTCCTCCCACGCGCCCTGGCCGACGTCGCCGATCCAGAGGTCGCCGGTGACCCGGTCGAAGCTGTAGCGCCACGGATTGCGCAGGCCGGTGTTGAGGATCTCGGCCGCTGGGGTGGCGGTCCCGGTGTCGATCCTCAGCATCTTGCCGAACTGCGACCCGGGGTTCTGGGCCCGGCCGCCGGGATCGCCGCCCCCGCCGCCGTCACCGGTGCCGACATACAGCGCGCCGTCGGGCCCGAACACCACGTTGCCGCCGTTGTGGTTGGCGTAGGGCTGATCGAGGAACAGCAGGCGGCGGGGTGACCCGGTGACGGCGCCGCCGCGGAAGGGGTACTCGTCGACGTGGGTGTCGCCGGCCTTGTCGGTGTAGTCGATCACCATGGTGT
>JACDEA010000216.1 GCA_013816725.1 Actinomycetota bacterium | reverse complement strand
AGACCCGTAGGCACCCCTAGCGGCCCAGGAGCAAGCTCCGCAGCCTCAGCGCCCAGAGATTTCAGTGCCCCCCTGCCACGACGCCTTCGGCGAGTTGCCGAACCCACCATTCAGGGTTGCGGTCTTCGAGGAGTGGTGCGACCAACACATCGCCATCAGGTTCGAGTCGTCGAAGCCGTGAGGACCTAGCGGTCCGAGACCATCGATGTGATCCACGCACTCGCTCGCCGCGTGACACCCGGCAACTTCACACACCGGATGCGCTCGTCGATACTCACGAGACTTCCGGTCCCACCGCGCGTCGTAGCCAGCGAGTCGAGGCGAGGGGCGGTCCGGTTGTGTAGCCCGGTGTGTCGGACACGGCCGCAGCTCCGGGCACCCGGGCTCCTTGCACACCTGGGCCAACTACGCCGTGCTCTTCCCGGCTGGCGTGTATCGGTTCCCCCGCTGGTCGACCACCGTGCCGCATCCGCTATCAGCGCAAGTACGCCAATGACACCGCGGGTTGTTAGGACAGTGCGCCTTCATCGGACCACGACAAGCGGGACACTTCACGTCCTCCGGCCAAGGCATCGACGGGGTACCTCCGGGGACGCGCAAGAGCCGCCCGGTCCGGGGACAGGACGGCTCAGTTAGCTAAACCGTACACCGTTGCTGCGTTAGTGCAGGTCATCACCGTGCACGGCGTCGCGGGTGTGATCGCTCAACTGCGAGCGCTTCACGGGTCATCCGGTCACTGATGCGCTGCCCGCGTGAGCGGGCCTCGAGCAACACCACCGGTGGGTCGCACTTGTACTCGAGCTGGAAGTCGTAGCACCAGCGACACCACTGCGACCCGTCACGATGCACCGGCGAGAACGTCGGCCGGCCGCGCGAGTCCTTGAGCCGCGCGCAGGACCGACACCCGACCTCGCCACCGGTGGCAACCGGTGGGATCGGAATGCACTTCCGGATCTGGACCTTCAGCACCTTGAGGTGGGCGACCGCCTCGAGCCGATGGGCGAGCGCCTCCTTGGCCTGGTCGACCAGTTCCATGACGTCCGCCGGCGACAGCGCCTTGCGCTCGGTACTTGAGCCCGAGTCTCCGCCGGCCGACGCGCCCTCGCCGCCCGATGGCATCTCGCCGGAGTAGTCCCGGACCTGGTCGCGCAACGCCTGCTCCGTGTCGATCAGCAAGTCCACGACCTCGTGCAACTCGTCACGGAGGCGCTCGCGTTGGTCCCCGACGGCTGCTCGCGACCTGTCGACGAGCTCGTGCGGTCGAAGGGTCAACTCGCCTCCCGACGTCGTGTGACCGTCCGTGGACACTTCGTGCACCGCAGCACGTTCCACCCGGCCAACAGTCGGCTCGGCTCGAGGTACCGGTACGTGTGCTGATGGCGTGCCTCGGCAGCGCGCTGGTTGACTCGCTCGATCTTCGCCTGGAGCTCGTGTGCGATCAGGCCGCCTCTCACGACGCCAGCACCTCGTCGGCCAGACGGACGTCGCCTAGGCGGAAGCGAAGCTCCTTGGCGAGCTCCTCGCCCTCATAGCCCGACTCCTCGAGATCCGCCCTCATGAGCGCCGCCCGGTGGCGTCGGGCGTCGCGACGACGTTCGTCGGCGTCTCGCCGAGCAGCGAGCTCGGCGTGCAGATTGCGCTCGGCGCGCTTCAGCCAGCCGTCCCGATTCCGCACGGGCCCCACTTCACGCTCGCGCTGCTCGAGGCGCTTCAGCGCTTCACGGTGCAACGTTTCGTCCTCGTCGTCCGCCTTGGCGGGGAGGACGGAAGACGGATTTGGAAGGGGAGGACGGAGGACGTCCGCGCACGCGCGAGAACCATTCACGTGCGGTTCCGTAAGGGGTTCCGGAAAGGGTTTCCTTAACCCTTCCGGTAACCCTTTCAAGAAGGCTTCGCGGATGGCGGGCGAGATGATGTCGCCGTAGGCCCTCCACATCGACGTCTCCAGGTTTGGGCTGCGGAGCACGCCGTCGTTTTTCACGAACGACCGCACGAACAGCTCCTCGGTGTCGCGGTCGACGATTACGTAGCGACTCGCCACGAGCTCTTCGACCGCCTTCTCCACTGCCTTCGGCGTGAGCCCGGCGGACAGCCGGGCCCAGCGCTTTGGGGTGTAGCTGACGACGCCGCACATGGTAAGCCCGGGCTGCGTCAGCGCGAGCATGTACGACCACTGAGCCAGCGGCGACAGATCGCGCCACTCCTCGTCCTGCCAGATCGATGTCACGATGCGGGCGTGGTTGCGGGGCATCAGAGATTGCCAACCCAGTCGAGCTTGACGCCCTTCTTCCGGTTGCAAGGGCCACAGAGCGCCTGGAGATTCTCGACGTCATTGGTGCCACCGAGTGCACGCGGCAACACGTGATCGACCTCGAGGCTTTCGACGGCACCACAGGCGCGGCACCGGTCGCCATCGCGTTCGAGCACAAAGGCGCGGAGCAACCGCGAGATCGACCGCCGAAGCTCGGGCTCTCCGAACTCGGAGATCTCCTCTCGCGACACCTCACAGAGTTCGTCGGCGAAGTGGCAGTCGCGCAGGTCGTCTCCACACACGCAAGGCCGAAGAGCGGCCATCAGATGGTCCCCAGCCCTCGGGTGAAGTCGGGCACGGCCGGCTTGCTGAGGTTGCCACACACGTGAGCGACCTCTGCCACGTTGACGTGCTTGGTCTGTGGGGCAACCACGATGACGCCAGCCAGGTTCGGGTAGATGAGCCACCACGCGTCTCGGGTCTGCTCCCACGTCGGGAAGGTCCGATCACGGCGGCTGAGCGACAAGTGGGCCCACACGTCGCCGTCCTGCTCCCGGGCGATGGAGTGGATGATGCGGAGATTGCGCTTCGGCTGGTCGAGCAGTCCGAGCCCGTCCTCGCCCTCGTAGCGCAGCAACCATCCGGCACGTGCGAGCCGCGGATAGGCCTCGGCCTTGAGCAGCATGATCTGGCCGCGCGTCTCGTCGTCCTGCGACTGCCGTCGCATCTCGTCGATGTCGCTCACGCCGCGTACGCCCTCGCCGCGTACGCCCTCGCGACCACACGACGCGCCTCGCCTAGCTGCTTAAACGTTTCGGCTTCGCCGCCAACGTCGGGGTGGCACGTCTTGGCGGCGTACTTGTACATGAGGTCAGCGAGATCGGGGTCGCCGATCACGTCGTCGACCGGCGCCGGCATGTTGGCGAGCGTCGACATGAAGCGCGCCGCCTCGTCCGCTGTCATCGTCGACGGCGGCTCCTGGCCGAGCGGGATGCCGCTGCCGAGCTCGCGGTAGCCGGCGTACTGCTCACCGCGGTTGGCGATGCCGTACCGCTCCACCTTGCGCAGCGCCTCAAGGCCGAGGGCAATGGCCCGCAGGTTCTCCTGCCACGACACCTTGCCGCTCCACCGAGCGATGTACCGGTCGCATGAGTACACGAGCGTGCCGAGCTTCGCCGTCTCGATCGTCACGATGGCGCCGGGATGCTCGACCTTGGCGTCGGCCTTGAGCTGGCCGTCGAGGCGCACCTGGGTCTCCCGGGCATCGACCTGCAACGTCGCGTCGCGGGTGCCCAGGTGGGTGAGCTCGCGATCGAGCAGCTGCAGCGTCGCTGAATACGACGAATCGAACGGCGTGTAGTCGCGTCGCCGGTTGGGATCCTGCCAGCCTTCCGGCCACACCTTGATCGGTCGGAACGTGAGGATCACGACGCCACCTCCGCCGTACTCAGCGCGGCCATCACTCGCCCGCCAACCCGTAGATCGGCGAGCTCGCGTCCTCAGGCATGTCGCCGAGCGCGAAGTGCCAGGAGATGTGCTTGCCGCGGCGTACGACCACCGCGTCGCACAACGGGCACGACAGACACGCCAGCAGGCGGCGAAGTAGCCGGGCCCTCACGACGCCGCACCGATCACGCTCGGCGCCACGTCGTCGCGCCACGACCATCCGCGCTTGAAGACGAGCAAGCTGGACGAGCCCCGCCGCGCGTGCACTTGGCGCCGGCCCTCGGGCTGCGGGCGATAGCTCAGGATGTCGAGGCGGTCGACCAGACCCAGCCCACACCGCTCGGCGTGCTCGGTGAAGTCGATCGTCTGCCAGCGCACCTTGCCGCCGTTGACCTGGTCCTGGCACTTGAGGAGGAGGTAGCCGCCGCCCAGAACCCGGGCGCACTCCGTGATGCCGTCGCGGATGAGTTGCATTCGGTCTCTGCGGCTAGCGACGACGTCGACGCCGTAGCGCCGGTCGACCGCCTCGGTCGGCGTGCCATTGAGCTTGTAGGGCGGGTCAAGCACGACGGCGTCAAACCACCCCGCGGCGAAGGGGAGCACGCGGAAGTCGGCGTGCCAGTCCGAATCCGACTCGGGGTCGATGTCGTTGGTGACGAGTGCATCGGGACGCCATTGCTTCCAGAACGTGCCCTTGCCGTACGTCGCATCCAGCGTCCGCAACTGCCCCTTCAGGTACCCGAGCCGTGCACACGCAGCGATGAGCTCGGCGTTAGACGGCCAGGCGTACGTGGCCATGACGACGTCGGTGTCTTCGACGACGGTCACCACGCGCCGACTCCCCCACCGCCGCCAACGCCCAGACGTCGACTGCACGCGGGAAACTGGCGAGACCACGCCGACACTGGAATGCGCGCGGCGACTGCTTTCTGCGTCGCGTAGTCGTAGTCGACCGGGTTGCCCGCCATCCCGAGAGAGCGCCAGGTCGACGGCAAGAACTGAAATGCACCGAAGAATCGGCCACGCCCGCCGACCGCCCGCGGGTTCCGCCCACTCTCGCAATCAGCCAGACGGTCGAGCAGGTCGACGGCCGGGCCCCGCACTGGCGGCGGCACGCGCCGTGCCCGGGCCGGCCGAC
>JACDEA010000215.1 GCA_013816725.1 Actinomycetota bacterium | reverse complement strand
GTGCCCACCGGCTGCGCGTCGAAACCGTCGACGGGTCGGCCGAGCGCACGGCTGAGGAACTCCGGCGTCACGTCCTCCGGGCGCTTGGCGACCTCGGGGAGCATCAATAGGAGAGACGTTCGCGGGGGGTGATCATCAACGCGTCGGCCTCGCAGAGGAGGTCGCCTCTGGCGTAGGACTTCGACCACACCGAGATCTTGCGGCCGTCGACGTTCGTTACGCCCGCCTCGTAGTCGATACGCGTGTGCAATGGCGTGGGTCGCCGCATCTTGATCGACAGTGTGCCGGTGTAGCCCATCTCGCCACCGGCGACCTGGCCGACGCCGACCATCTCGTCGAAGGCGCCGGCCACGCACCCGCCATGGAGATGCCCGGGCGGCCCTTCGTAGGCGTAGCCATACGTGGCGGTGGCGTGGAGCACGCCGCTTTCGTCGATGTCCTCTATGACGAGCGGCGCGGCCAGCGGGTTGCTGTGGCCGCTGATCGGCGAACGCTCGAGCAACGCCCCTTCCCATTCGTTCTCGTCGTAGTTGAGCCCACCCTTCTCGCGGTGCGAGGGCACCGCCTCGAACCGACGGGCCAGCTCCTCGGCGCCGCCGATCAGCGTTTCGAGGTCGCCGTCGGCGGCCGCACCGGCGGCGTCGACGAGAGCAGCGTCTTCGACGATCCGGCGTACCGCGGCGGCCAACCGGTGCTTCAGCTCGCGCCGGCGAGCGTCGGCCGCCGGCAGCTCGCGGCTGCCGCGAAAGACGCGGTCGATCAAAGCCGCTCGATGATGGTGCCGGTGGCCAACGCGCCGCCGCAGCACATCGCCACCAGCGCGAACTGCTTGTCGGCCCGCTCCAGTTCGTGCAGTGCCGTCGTGATCAGGCGGCTGCCGGTGGAACCCACCGGGTGACCCAGCGCGATGGCACCGCCGTTCACGTTGACCTTGTCCCAGTCGGCGTTGTGCACTCGACCCCACGACACCACGACGGACGCGAAGGCCTCGTTGACCTCGAAGATGTCGATGTCGTCCATCGTCATCCGCGCCCGCTTGAGGACGCGTTCCGTCGACTCAACCGGTCCATCGAGGTGGTAGTAGGGATCCGACCCCACCAGCGCTTGGGCCACGATCCGAGCGCGGGGCTTGAAGCCCAGCGCGTCGGCCTTGTCGCGCGACATCCAGAGGACCGCAGCGGCGCCGTCGCTGATCTGCGAGGACGTGCCCGCGGTGTGGATGCCGTCGGGCAGCACGGGCTTGAGGTTGGCCAGGCCCTCCCGCGTCGTGTCGCGGGGGCCCTGGTCCCGGGTGACGACGGCCGGGTCGCCGCTTTTGATTTCCACCGACGCTACCTCGCTGTCGAAGCGGCCTTCGTCCCATGCGCGCTTGGCGTTCTGCTGCGAGCGGAAACCCAGCTCCTCGATGTCGTCGCGTGTGATGCCGCGTTTCTTGGCGATGCGCTCCGCGGCGGTGAACTGGTCGGGCATGTCCCAGGGCCAGTCGTCGGGCCGTGACGACCCGGGGCCGTTCATCACGTTGGCGCCGAGACCGACGCGGCTCATGGCTTCGACACCGCAGCCGATACCGACGTCGATGGCGCCCGCTTCGATCAGGCCGGCGACGAAATGGTTGGCCTGCTGGGCCGAGCCGCACTGGCAGTCGACCGTCGTGCACGCCACCTCATACGGCATGCCGGCGCTGAGCCATGCGTTGCGGGTCACGTTCGATCCCTGCTCCCCGGCCTGGGTGACGCAGCCGCCGACGATCTGCTCGACGTCGCCCGGCGCGATGCCCGAGCGCTTGACGACTTCGACCTGGGCGGCCGACAGAAGCTGTGCCGGATGGAGGCTCGACAGCCATCCGTTGCGCTTGCCGATCGGCGTACGAACCGCTTCGACGATGACTGCTTCAGGCATTCGATGTCGCTCCTTGCTTTTCGAGTTTGACGGTGCCGACGACGTGATCGCCGACGCGGTTCGAGCCGCGGACTGCGACGGTGGTGATGCCGTTCTCTGCGGCGGTGACCCGACCGGTGAGTGTCATGGTGTCGCCCGGATAGTTCGGCGCACCCAGACGGATGGCGACGCTCTTGAGGCGGGCGGCCGGGCCGGCCCAGTCGGTGATGTAACGGCCCACGAACCCATTGGTCGTGAGAATGTTCATGAAGATGTTCTCCGACCCCAACTCCTGGGCCCTGTCCTTGTCGTGGTGCACGTCCTGGTAGTCGCGTGTGGCGATGGCCGTCGACACGATCACCGTCGGCGTCAGCGGGATGGCCAGTTCGGGCAGCCGCTGACACTCTTTGTCTGTCGACGCCGCCGCCGTGCCGCTGGCCGACCGCTCGCGGCCGGTGCCGGGGCGGTACTTGAGGATGCGGAACAGCATCTCGCCGACTACCTCGCCCCCTTGGTCGCGGTAGGTCTGCTTGGTGGTGACGAAGAAACCCTCGCCGAGCGCCGTGTGCTTGAGCCCCGACACGTCTTCCAAGTGCGAGCTCACCCGGAGGTGATCGCCGAGTGTGAGGTAGCGCGGGTAGGTCTGTTCGCAGTTGGTGGCCACCACGCCGACGTAGCCCTCTCCATCGAGCAGGCTCATCAGCGTGCCCTGTGTGTCGTCGTGCGCGTCGGCGGCGGTCGCAGCCGGCTGCCGGCGGCGCAGACCGGCCATCGTCCACACCTGGAGCGAGGTGGGCGGCGCGACCACGCCGGGGTGGCCGGCGACCCGGGCAGCGTCGGCGTCGACGTAGATCGGGTTGCGGTCGTCGAGCGCCTCGACCAGGTGGCGGATCATCGGCTGATTCACCGGGTCAGGGCCGAGCGACTCGCGGCCATACGGCTGGCCGGCGAACGCCTTCAGCTGCGCTTCCAAAGAATCAGAACGTGTTCTAATTCTGGAACAATAGCGCCATGGCCTCATCGGTGAAGCCGGCTGCCGGCACCTTCTCCGGCCCGATCAGCGCCGCTACCCTCACCATGAACAGGTCGGGATCGCTGTTGACACGCGTTTCGAACTTCCCGCGCCGTTCGACAGCGCCGGGGGCGCCATCGCACGACAACCGGGCCACGACGTAGGCCGAGTAGCGAAGCCGCCGCATGCGCTCGGCCCGCTCCTCTACATAGGGGGCGAAGGCCGACGGCGACCAGTCGTCGCCTTGCGCCAGCGCCTCGCTGACGAGCCGGGCGTCGCGCATCGCGACCGAAAGCCCTTGGCCGATCAGCGGGTCGCTCCACCCGGCCGCGTCACCGACGAGGACGACGCCGGGCATTACCGGCTCGTCCACCCACGTGTCGTTCATCGGGAACGCGGCGCACGGGCCTGCCGGTGTCGCCGTAGCGAACACCTCGCCCTTCGGGAACGAGTCGAGCTGGAACGCCTCGAGGAACAGCCGCGTCTTGTCCGGCCCGGTGAGCTTCTGTTTGTGGGCGATGTCGTACATCAGGTAGAGCCGGGCAAACCCGCCGCTCTGCGGAAAGACGAGAAAGTTCCACTCGCCATCGGTGCCGATCACGCACTCGTCGGCCGCCCAGGCCTCGGTCCCGGCGACACGCAACCCCGCGCCCATGACCCGCGGAGTCGTGGCGTGGAGCTCGAAGCCGAGTTGCTTGCGCACCGATGATTCGCGCCCGTCGGCGCCGACAACAACGCGTGGTCGCACCGAGCGCTCTTCACCATCGACGACGTAGGTAACCGTCGGTGGATGGCCGGGCTTGATTGCGACGGCGTTGACGTTGCGGACGAGCCGAGCACCGGCACTCACGGCGGCATCGTCGAGGGCGTCGCACGCCGCTGGGTGGCTCACAGCGAGCGCCCCCTCGACGCCAGGCACCAACGCGTCGAGCCCGATGGCCTGCTGTTCGGCCTCTTCGGGTGTGGTCAGGTCCCCGTAGCGGATCAGTCGGCGGATGACATTGGCTTCCGCCGACTCACGGAGGTCGTCATAGAGGCCGACTTTGTGCGTCTCCTCGACACCCCACAGCTGCATGTATTCCCCGCGTACGCGGTCGGTGTGCTCCTGCGTGCGTTCGAGGATCAGGACATCCATGCCGGCGCGAGCGAGAACTGCGGCGAGCCCGCCGCCGGCGATCCCGGCGCCGACGACCACGACATCTGGCTGATCGCTCACCCGTGCAACGTACGCCGTTCCGCGTCAGCCAGGTCGGCCGGCGTGTTCACGTTCAGCAGCTCGACGGCGGTGGCCATCACGAACTCGGGATCGATGGCGTCGACCAGCGCGGACATCCTGCGCTCCCCCGCGGCCACCAGGGCCTCGACTTCTTCGAGCACCACCGCCCGCGGCCACCGCGCGCACAGCGGCTGTTCGCGCCCATAGCTGTCGACAGCGATGGCGGCGCCGGCGGGCAGTTCGGCCAAACGGGCGACAGCGGGCCCGGCCAGGGGCAGGTCGCAGGCCAGCACGAACACCTCGAACGCCGACGTCAGCTTGCGGAGGGGGTGCAGCATCGCCGCAAGCGGGCCGTCGTCGCCGTGGTCGGCCACGACGACGGGTTGGGAGCCGACCGACTGAAGGATGGCGACGGCGCGGTCGACGAGGGTGACGCCGTCGAGGCGGATGGCGGCCTTGTTGCCGCCGATCCGGCGGCCGCGGCCGCCGGCGAGGACGATCCCGGCCCGCACTTACGCGCGCTCGAGGGTCGCTACGGCGTTGTAGTCGGGTATGTGGGAACGCGGTTCCCGGTCACCCGCGCCGATGAGTGCGTTGCCTTCGGGCCAGTGCACCTGCACGGTGCGCAACGGCAAGCGGGCGAAGCGGGCCCGGCCGCGTAACTCACCGACCGCGGACCGCAGCACGATGGCGTCGCCGTCGCTGAGTCCGAGGGTGGCGGCCTCGCTGCCGTCGATGAGCACG
>JACDEA010000214.1 GCA_013816725.1 Actinomycetota bacterium | reverse complement strand
GCGTCGTGGGATGCCGCGGTGCGCGCCGCCGGCGCCGGTATCGATGCCGTCGACCGCCTCGACCACGGCGAGGGCGACGCTGCGTTCCTCGCCGTGCGCCCACCAGGCCACCACGCGCTGGCCACCCGCCCGATGGGGTTCTGCCTGCTCAACAACGTCGCCGTCACCGCGGCACACCTTGCCGCTAGGGGTGAGCGGGTGATCGTCGTCGACTGGGACGCCCATCACGGCAACGGCACGCAGGACATCTTCTACGACGATCCCTGCGTGGCGTACGTGTCGCTGCACCAGTGGCCGTTGTATCCCGGCAGCGGCCGGATGCAAGACCGTGGTGTCGGCACCGGCGCCGGCACGACGCTGAACCTGCCCCTACCGCGGGGCGCCGACGGCGACACGTACCGCGCCGCCCTCGACGACGTGCTGGCGCCCTTCGCCGAGTGGTTCGCGCCGACGTGGGTGCTCATCTCGGCCGGCTTCGACGCGCATCGGGCCGACCCCCTCACCGATCTCGGCCTCACCGCCGGCGACTACGCCGACCTCACGGCGCGCAGCGCGGTGCTGGCGCCCGCCGGCCATTGCATCGCGTTCCTCGAAGGCGGCTATGACCTCCACGCGCTCGGGTTGTCGGGCGGCGCGTGCGTCGCCGCGCTGGCCGGTGAAATGTGGCGGCCCGAGCCGGTGAGCACCGGAGGCGTCGGGAACGAAGTTGTCCTCGCGGCGAAGGAAGCCCTTACCCTTCGCGAGTGATCCCCGAGCGCCTTCACGGGCTTGTCGACGAGACCAAGGAGTTGGCCGAGCGGTTCGCGGCGCGCGGCCGTCGCCTCTACCTTGTCGGCGGAGTCGTCCGCGACGCGATCGTGGGCCGGCTCACCGACAGTGCCGATCTCGACCTGACGACCGACGCCCTCCCCGACGAGATCGAGGCGGCCGTCGCCGGGTGGGCCGACGCGGTGTGGACCCAGGGAAAGCAGTTCGGCACGATCGGGTTCCGCAAGGGGTCGCGTGACTATGAGGTCACGACCCACCGGGCCGAGGCCTATCACCCCGACTCGCGTAAGCCCACCGTGGCGTTCACCGACGCGGTCGAAGCCGACTTGTCACGGCGCGACTTCACCGTCAACGCCATGGCGCTCGAACTGACCGCGCCGTCACCGACGCTCGTCGATCCCTTCGAGGGCGTAGCCGACCTGGCCGCGCACGTGTTGCGAACGCCGCTCTCGCCAGAGGAATCGTTTACCGACGATCCGCTGCGCATGCTGCGCGCCGCTCGGTTCATCGCCGGCTACGGGTTGGCGTCGCAGCCCGACGTGACCGCGGCCGTCGTCGCGTTGCGTGAGCGGCTCGAGATCGTGTCGCCCGAACGCGTCCGAGCCGAACTCGACCGCCTGCTCGTCGTCGAACGCCCGGCTCCCGGTCTCTGGTTCCTCGTCGAGACCGGGTTGGCCGAGGAGTTCATCCCCGAGCTGCCGGCCCTCGCGCTCGAGCAGGACCCGGTCCACCGGCATAAAGACGTGTTGGCCCACACGGTCGCGGTGGTGGAGAAGACGAGTCCCGACCGCGTCCTGCGGCTGGCCGCGCTGTTCCACGATGTGGGCAAGCCCAAGACCCGGTCGTTCGGCCCGGGGGGCGTGTCGTTTCACCACCACGAGGTCGTGGGCGCCCGCATGACCCGTGACCGCATGCGGGCGCTCCACTACTCCAATGACGACATCGACGCGGTGAGCCGACTGGTCGAGTTGCATTTGCGGTTCCACGGCTTCAGCGCGGACCTGTGGACCGACAGCGCCATCCGTCGGTACGTGCGCGACGCCGGCCCGCTGCTCGACCGGCTCAACGAGCTGACCCGTTGCGACTGCACGACGCGCAACGCCAAGAAGGCCCACGACCTCAACGTCCGGATGGACGAGCTCGAGCGCGAGATCGCCCGGTTGCGTGAGGAGGAAGAACTCGACGCCATCCGGCCCGAACTCGACGGCAACCAGGTGATGGAGCAGCTCGGGCTGAACCCCGGCCCCGACGTGGGCCAGGCCATGCGGTACCTCCTCGAACTGCGACTGGAGGAAGGCCCCCTGGGTGAGGACGAGGCCCGCCGCCGCCTGGACGAGTGGTGGGCGGGCCGCTAGCCGATCTGCGCTCGCCAGCGATCGGGCTCGACCTCGACGAACGGGAAGTCGTGAACGGCATTGGTCGTGCGGTCCCAGTAGCGGTGAGGGTGATCGGCCGGGGTGCGGCACAGCACGTGCACCGACACGCCGTCGCCGGGGCCGGAGTTGCGCACGCGGTGCCACCCCTCGCCCTCCTCGGGCAGGAGATAGGTGACGTCGCCCTGGTGCCAAACGTGGCGCGACGCTTCGGTGAGGTCGGCTGACCCGCCGTCGTCGCGACTCGACGCGTAACGGGTCTCCTCGTCGCCGCCCTGCAGGTAGCCGATGACCCCCCAGCAACCGTGGTGGTGCACCCCGCTCGATGTTCCCTCCGGGAACACGACGGCGAGCACGTGGAAGCGTCCGGCGGCGTCCGCGTGGAGCAGGTTGCCCACCGCCTCGCCGTTCAGTGAGTGGCGCCCTTCAGGGGGGATCGCTTCGTCGGCGTGGAGCAGCGCCTCCATGGCGGGCCGCATTGCTTCGGCCCGGGCCCGGTCGCTGTCGAGCGCCCCGTCGTCCAGCGCCCGTTCGACGGCGGCGATCAGGCCGGCGAGGGCTTCGGTCATCGGGCGTAGCGTCGCGCGCCATGCCTACGCCGCGCGTCGCGCTCGCCCACCTGCCGACGCCGGTCGAACCGATGGACCGGCTCGGGGCCGCGCTGGGGTTCGACCCGGGGGAGTTGTGGGTCAAGCGCGACGATTGCACTGGATTGGCCGGCGGCGGCAACAAGGCGCGCAAGCTCGAGTACCTGTGCGCCGACGCGCTGGCGCAGGGGTGCGACACGCTGGTCACCGGTGGTGGCGCGCAGAGCAACCACGCGCGCATGACCGCGGCGGCGGCCAACAAGCTGGGCCTGGGCTGCACGATTGTGCTGGCCGCCGACGAAGAGGTGCCCGCCGGCAACGTGGTGCTCGACGTCGTGCTGGGGGCCGAGATCGTGTGGGCGGGTCCGCTCGGCTACCGGGCGACCGAAGCGGCGATCGAGGGCGCTTACGCGCGGCTGGCGGCCGCGGGGCGCCGCCCGTACCTGATGCCGATCGGGGGAGCGACGGTGGTCGGCGCGCTCGGTTACGTCGACGCAGCCGACGAGCTGGTGGCGCAACTGCCGGACGTGGATCTGGTCGTCGTCGCCGGCGGCTCGGGCGGCACGCACGCGGGCCTGGTCGCCGGGTTGGGCGATCACGCCAAGGTGTTGGGCGTCAATGTCGGAGCGCGGCGCGATCTAGCCGAGGCGGTGTCGCTCAAGGCGGCTGAGGTTGCTGACCTTCGAGGGCGCCCGTCGCCGAGTGGCACGGTGCAGGTCGACGACGCGCGAGTGGGCGCCGGCTACGGAATGGCGACCCAGGACGGTGGCGACGCGTTGGAAATGACAGCGCGTCTCGAAGGGCTGATCCTCGATCCGGTCTACACGGCCAAGGCCATGGCCGGCCTGATCGCGGCGCGTCGCGACGGTCGTATCGCCCCCGGCCAGCGCGTCGTGTTCCTGCACACGGGCGGCATGCCGGCGCTGTTCGCGACCGGCCACCGCGCGCTGTCTGAGTCGCCCGGATCACCTCCGGCTCCGCCTTCGTCTCCCTCCTAGATGTCCGGGATCTAGTTGCCTTCCTTGCGCGCCCGGACGATCAGGGTGCGCGGCACCATGCGGAACGCCTCCCGCCAGTGCTGGCTGCGGGGGCCCTTGGGCAACGGCTCGGGTTCGAGGATCGTGTCGACCCGGTAGCTGGTGCGGGTGAGCCCCATGAACAGGTCGCTCAGCGTGTGGTGGTAGTCGGTGAAGCCGACGCCGTTCCACTCGTAGTCGATCGGCGTCTGGTCGAAGTACGACCGGCGAACCAGGAGCGGCTCTTCGGCGTCGTCGTCGATCATGTCGTAGGCCGGGTGGGGGAGCGAGAAGACGAGCGGCGCGCCGGTCTTGAGGACGCGGTGCACCTGGCGGAAAACCCGCCCGAGGTCCTCGACGTAGCCGAGGGCGTACGCGCTGAACGCGACGTCGATCGAGTCGGCCCGCAGGAACGCCAGGTCGGCCAGGTCGGCCTGGTGCAACTCGACCTTGACTCCTTCCTTGTCGCACAGCCGGCGGGCGAAGGCCAGTTGCTCGCTGGAGAAGTCGACGCCGATGGCGATGGCGCCCTGTTTCGCAAAGGCGATCGAGCACTGCGCTCCACCACAGCCCAGCTCGAGGACTCGCTTGCCCTTGAGGTCGCCCAGCAGGCGGAATTCCGCCTCGCTGGGGATGTCGGGTCCGTAGTGAGCGACGTCGGTGGGCAACCGGGCTCCGGCCTGGTAGGCGGCGGAGTGCCGGTCCCAGGCAGCGGCGTTGTCCGTGGGCACGGCCAGAATCTTGACTCATGCAGGCCCTCCGAGTTGCGACCTTCAATATCCAGCACGGGCGGGGGCCCGACGGCGGGGTCGACGCCGGTGCGCTCGCGGTGGCGTGCGCCACGCTCGACGCCGACGTCCTCGCCCTCCAGGAAGTGGACGTCGACGTTCCGCGATCGGGCCGGGTCGACGAGGCCGCGCTGGTTGCCGACGCCACCGGGATGGGGGTTGCGTTCGGGCCCACCTTGGCGATCGAAGGCGGGCTGTACGGCAACGCGCTGCTGTCTCGCGACCAGCTGCACGATGTCGAGCACGTGAGCCTTCCGGTCCCCGGCACCCGTGAGCCACGCGCCGCGATCGTTGCCCGCACCCACGGCGTGACCGTCGCGGCAACGCACTTCTCGGT
>JACDEA010000213.1 GCA_013816725.1 Actinomycetota bacterium | reverse complement strand
AGATAGCCACGCATGCGCCTCGGCCGGGATGCACGCTCACCCGCATTCTGGAGGCAATAGGTCGCTGAAAGGGCGACTCATTGCCTCCAGAATGACTACGACGCCTTCGGTTCGAGCAACACCAGCGGGATCTCGCGCTTGGTCTTGGTCTGGTAGTTGCCGTAGCCCTTGTACTTGCTCGTCACCAGCGGCCACATGCGAGTGCGCTCCTCGGGCGACGCGGCGCGAGCGCGCATCGGTTCGTTGCGCTTGTCCTTCGTGGTCACGGTGACGTCGGGGTTGTCGCGCAGGTTGAGGAACCAGGCCGGGTGCTGGTCGTCGCCGCCGCGGGACGCGACGATCACGATCGTGTCGCCTTCCTGGAGCGGCGAGGTCAACAGCACGGTTCGGGGCTGGCCGCTCTTGCGGCCGGTGGTGGTCAGCTCGACGACGGGCATCGAGCCGGCACTCCACCCCGCTCGACCGCCGGTGGCCTTCTGGACGGTTCGGTGGAGGGCGTTCATCGTCTTCAACATGAAGTCGCTGGGCATCCCCGGACCCTAACTGACGTCCTCGTCGGTAGCCTCGTCCGCATGCGGGTCGCTGTCGACGTCGAGCGCTGTGAAGGGCACGGGCGCTGCTACATGACCGCGCCCGAGTTGTTCGAGGCCGACGACATCGGCAACGGGCGCGAGCGGGGCGACGGCACGGTCCCGCCCGACCTCGAGCGCAAAGCGCGCGTGGCCGTCGCCAACTGCCCGGAACGGGCCATCACCTGCGAGGAGGCCAACTAATGGCCGAGCACCCGCCCGTCACCGATTGGCGGACCGACTTCGACCACACCGACGACGTGTGGGCCGCCGATCCGTATCCCATCTGGGACGAGTTGCGCGAGCAGTGCCCCGTCGCGCACAGCGAGAGGTATGGCGGGGTGTGGCTGCCCACGCGGTACGACGACATCGCCGCCATCGCCTACGACACCGAGCGGTTCACTTCGCGCAGCATCATCGTCAGCGAGTTCCGCCCTCCGCGGATGCTGGCGCCCGAGGGCATCGCGCCGCCGATCTCGTCGGATCCGCCCGTTCACAAGGAGGCGCGCCGGCTGCTGCTGCCGATCTTCTCGCCCCAGGCGATCGACAAGCTCGAGCCGTCGACCCGCGCCTATTGCCAGGAGCTGATCAAGGCCATGGGGGACCGCGACGTCGTCGACGCCGCCGCCGAGTACGCGCAGCACATCCCGGTACGGGTCATTGCCAACATGCTTGGCCTCCCCGAGGAGGACGCCGACGTGTTCCGCGGGTTCGTGAACCACGTGCTCGAGGGCGTGTCGTTGCCGCTGGAAAAGCGGGCCGAGGGGATGATCAACCTCTTTGGCTATCTGCAGGGCCACATGGAAGACCACATGGCCAACCCGCGCGACGACCTCATCACGTTCCTGCTCGAGTCGGAGATGGACGGCAAGAAGCTCGATCCGTTCCAAGTGGTTCGCACGATCGCGCTGCTGCTCATCGCGGGGATCGACACCACGTGGAGCGCGATCGGCGCGTCGATCTGGCACCTGGCCGGAAACGCCGCCGATCGCCAGCGCCTCGTCGCCGAGCCCGACCTTCTGCCCGTCGCGATGGAGGAGCTTCTGCGGGCCTACGCGCCGGTGACGATGGCCCGGCTCGTGCGCGAGGACATGGACTGGAACGGCTGCCCGATGAAGGCCGAAGAGTGGGTGCTGCTGCCGTTCCCGTCGGCCAACCGCGACCCGGCGGCGTTCGAGGACCCCGACAAGGTGATCATCGATCGCGAGGTCAACCGCCATGCCGCCTTCGGGTTGGGCATCCACCGGTGTGCCGGCTCGCACCTGGCCCGCATGGAACTGCGCGTCGCCCTCGAAGTGTGGCTCGAGGCATTCCCCGCCTTCGAGCTGGCCGACCCCGACGCCGTGCGCTGGTCGGGCGGCCAGGTCCGTGGCCCCCGCGTTCTGCCCGTCAAGATCAACGTCTAGCGCCGCTCATCCGCTCGTCCAAGGAGACCGCACGCATGGCCATCGACTTCACATTCCCGCCCGAGATCGACGAGATCCGGTTCAAGGTGCGGGCGTTCATCAGCGACGTGGTCAAGCCGCTCGAGGAGAAGGCCCGGGCCGGCGAACGGCGCGACCTGATCGGCGCCATCATCGAGATGCGGGCCGCGGCCAAGGAGGCGGGCCTGTGGCTGCCGCACATGCCCAAGGAGTGGGGCGGCATGGGCCTCGGCCACGTCGCCATGGCCGCGGTGTCGGCCGAAGCGGCCCGGTCGGGCTTCGGTCCGTTCGCGCTCAACGCCCAGGCGCCCGACGAAGGCAACATGCACACACTGCTGCACTGGGGGACCGACAAGCAGAAGCAGACGTACCTGAAGCCCTTGTGCGACGGCGGCCAACTCGTCGACGGCAAGCCGCAGGCGTTTCGGTCCTGCTTCGCCATGACCGAGCCCGAGGTGGCCGGCTCCGACCCCACGCTGATCCAGACCCACGCGTACCAGGACGGCGACGAGTGGGTCATCAACGGCCACAAGTGGTTCATCTCCGGCGCGGCCGGCGCCAACGTCGCCATTCTCATCGCCCGCACCGAGGAGGACCCCGAGGTCGCCAACGCGGCCAACTCGGCGTTCCTCGTCGACATACCCAGTCCGGGATGGGAGATCGTCCGCGACATCGAGACGATGTCGGGGAGCCACAACCACTGCGAGATCCGCATCACCGACCTGCGCGTGCACAACGACCAGATGCTCGGCGGCCGCGGTCAGGGGCACCTGCTCGGCCAGTACCGCCTGGGGCCGGCCCGGCTGGCTCATTGCATGCGGTGGATCGGCCAAGCCGAAGTCGCGCTGGAGATGATGGTCGACCGCTCGCTCAACCGGTACAGCCACGGGTCGTTCCTGGCCGAGAAGCAAGGGATCCAGTGGATGATCGCCGACTCCACCATGGAGCTGTACCAGTGCAAGCTCATGGTGCTGCACGCGGCCAGCCTCATCGACAAGTCGGGCAACGACCCCTCGGTGGTCGATTTCCGCGGGGAGGTGTCGATGGCCAAGCACTTCGTGGCCAACTCGCTCTGGCGAATCATCGACCGCGCCATCCAGGTGCACGGCGCGCTGGGCTATTCGTCGGACACGCCGTTGGGCGAGATGCTCAAGCAGGCCCGCTGGAGCCGGTTCGCCGACGGCGCCGACGAGATCCACCAGATGCGGATCGCCGAGCGCACCATCGCCGACTGGAAGGACAACCACACCGTCAAGAACGCCACAGGCAAGCTGCCGCTTTAGGTGCGCCGGTTCATCCTCGCCTCGGCGTCACCCGCCCGCCTGCGGCTTCTGCGCGGCGCGGGGTTCGACCCCGAGGTCGTCGTCAGCGGTGTGGACGAGGACGACCTCGCTCCCGCGCCCGGTCGCGTCGTGGTCGTCGCGCTGGCCGAACGCAAGGCGGCTGCGGTGGCGGCGACGCCGGCGGCCGCCGATGCGATCGTCCTCGGCTGCGACTCGATGTTCGAAATGGACGGCGAGGTCTTCGGCAAGCCGGGGACGGGCGACGAGACGACGGCGCGCTGGCGGCGCATGCGCGGCAACAAGGGCACGCTGCTCACCGGTCATTGCGTCGTCGACACGCGGACCGGCGCGACCGTCAGCGACGTCGCCTCCACCGAGGTGCATTTCGGGGCGCCCAGCGACGACGAAGTGGCCGCGTACGTCGCCAGTGGGGAACCGCTTCACGTTGCCGGCGCCTTCACGCTCGACGGCCGCTCGGCGCCGTTCGTGGCCGGGGTCGACGGCGACCCCGGCAATGTCATAGGCGTGTCGCTGCCGTTGCTGCGTTCGCTCTTGGCCAAGCTCGACATCGGGATCACGTCGCTGTGGCGCTGAGCATCGGTCCGCTCCGCGTCGACCCGCCCGTCGTCCTGGCGCCGATGGCCGGCGTGACCAACGTGGCGTTCCGCCGTCTGTGCCGCCGCTTCGGCGCTGGGCTGTATGTGAGCGAGATGGTGAGCGCGCGTGCGCTAGTGGAGGGCGGCCCGCGCACGATGCGGATGGTGGGCTTCGCCGCCGACGAGCCCACGCGCAGCGTGCAGCTCTACGGCGTGGACCCGGCGGCGATGACCATCGCGGTGCGCCGACTCGTCGACGAAATCGGCGTCGATCACATCGACCTCAACTTCGGCTGTCCGGCGCCCAAGGTCACGCGCCGCGGCGGGGGTGCGGCATTGCCCGTCCGTCGCGCCCTGTTCCGCTCGATCGTGGCCGCCGCTGTCGGCGCCGCCGGGACCGTGCCCGTCACGGTCAAGCTGCGCATCGGCGTCGACGACGCGCACGTCACCGCGTTCGAGGCCGGTCTGATCGCCGAAGGCGAAGGGGCCGCCGCCGTCGCGCTTCACGCCCGCACGGCCGCGCAGCTGTACTCGGGCGCCGCCGACTGGTCGGCCATCGCGCTGCTGAAGGAGACGGTGACGACCGTTCCCGTCCTGGGCAACGGCGACATCTGGGAGGCCGCCGACGCGCTGCGGATGATGGCGGCGACCGGGTGCGACGGCGTCGTGGTCGGCCGCGGCTGCCTCGGCCGGCCGTGGCTGTTCCGCGACCTGGCCGACGCGTTCGCCGGCCGCCCGCCCCAGAGCGCGCCAGCGTTGGGCGAGGTCGTCGCCATCATGCGATCGCATCTGTGGTTGTTGATCGACGCCATGGGCGAGCCTCTCGCCGTCCGCGACTTCCGCAAGCACGTCGGTTGGTACCTCACCGGGTTCCCCGTCGGCGGGGTGGTGCGGCGGGCGCTGGCCAGCCTCTCGTCGGCCGCCGAGTTCGAGGGCCTCGTCTCCGGGCTCGACGGTGACGTGGAGTTCCCGCCCTTCGCCCACCGCGTCGCCCGCGGTC
>JACDEA010000212.1 GCA_013816725.1 Actinomycetota bacterium | reverse complement strand
CGTGTAGGCCAACCGGTCGGGGTCGAACGGACCCACCTCGAAGTCGGGGTCATCGAGGAGCAGTGAGCCGCGCGGCAGCAGCAGCCGGATCGTGTACTGCACCGGATCGACGCTGGCAACGAGGTCGTGGTCGGCCACGAAGTCGAGAATGTCGACGACGTCGGGTCGTGTGGTCCACGGCGTGAACGGGAGCCACGACGGGCGCAGGTCGATGTCGGCCCGGCGCACGATCCTCACCGCCTCCGCGGCCTCGGCCGCCGTGTGACCCTTGTCGAGCCGCTCGAGGATGGCGTCATTCACCGACTCGAACGCCGACACCACGAACACGAAGCCGGCGGCGGCAAAGGCGTGCCACAGATCTGGATGACGCAGGATGTGCTCGACCTTCACCGTGCAGTCGAACGTGAGCTGCGGGAAGGCGCCGGCGACTGCGGCCACGACGCGGCGCGCATGCTGCGGCCCGTTCAAGAAGTCCGGGTCGCCGAACGTGATGTGGCGGGCGCCGGCGGCGACCTGTTGCGCGACGTCGGCGACCACCGCGTCCACCTGCTCGATGCGGATGCGCCCGTCATAGACGACCGGCACCGGGCAATGGCGGCAGCGGTGCACACAGCCGCGGCTCGCCTCGACGTAGCCGGCCACCCGTTCCTCACCGTCGATCACCAGCCGGGCGTAACGCGCAAGGTCGGGCAGCGCGTCGCGCCACGGGACCGACGCGACCGACGCGGGCGCGGACGCGGGCCCGGACGCGGGCGCCGACGGCCCCACCCATTCGACGAGCGCGTCGAGGTACTCGCCCGCGATCGTGCGGTCGGCGATCCCGTCGCCCATCGACGCGTAGAGCCCGTAGAAGCAGATCGGCAGGTCGGGCCGCCGCGACCTCACACCGGCGGCGGCGGCGATGGCCAGCCGGGTAGCGGTGTGCATCGGCACCGAGAACGCCAGGGAGTCGATGGCATCGACGATCGACGGGTCCCAGTCCTCGACGGCGGTGTCGAGTACGACCACGTCGTGGCCGGCGGCGCGCAACGCGGCGGCCGGCGCGGCGAGGTGGAGGGGCTGGTGCCCGAGTTCATAGGTGGAGATGAGGGCGACACGCACGGCTCGGCCAGGCTAAGTGACCACAACCTCCAACAAGGCATGGGCGGCCCGCAGCGCGCCCTCGACGGCGGCCGGCGCGGCACCGCGCGCGAAGAGGAATCCCAAGTAGCGATCGCCCTCGGGCAATGGTTCCACGCGGCGACCGGTCGGCACCGTGATCTCGAGCCCCTCGATGCCGGGGACCGCTCGCGCCGCTTCCTGGCCATCGACGCGTTCCAACCGCCCCGCCGCCGCGATCGGCAGCATCATCACACCGGCGGCGGCGTCCTCCCGGGTCAGGTCCTCCAGCGGCAACGCCAGCGCGTGGCGCAGGATCACCTCCTCGAGGCCGACGCCGCCGCCGAACCTGAGGGCGCGGCCGCACAGCCCACCGATCGAGCGGGCCGCCACCTCGAGGATCCACGGCTCGCCGCCGGCGTCGATCCGGACCTCGGCGTGCACCGGCCCTTCGAGCAGCCCGATGGCTTCGCAGGCCTGCTGCACGAGATCGGCAGCGGGGCGCCAATCGATCTGCGACGGCGTGACGTAGATCGTCTCTTCGAAGTACGGACCCTCCAGTGGATCGGGCTTGTCGAACACCGCCAACACGTCGAGCCGGCCATCCGTGAGGAGCCCCTCCAGCGCCACCTCGGTCCCGGGCACGTAGGCCTCGACGATGACGGGCGCGTCGGCGTCGCCGCAGATTGAGCGGACGCGGGCGATGGTCGCGGCCAGGTCCTCGGCCCGGTCGACACGGATCACACCTCGGCTGGCCGACAGGTTGGGCGGCTTGACCACGCACGGAAACCGCGGCGCACTGGCGGTGTCGTGGGCGCCCACAGCGACGAAGTCGGGCTGTCGGACGCCGCCGGCTGCGAGGGCGCGCCGCATGGCGACCTTGTCGCGCGTCCGGGCCACCGCGTGGGGCGGATTGTGGGCCAGGCCGAGACGGGATGCAGCCTCGGCGGCGACCACGACGCCTTGGTCGTCCACCGCGACCACGGCGTCGATCGGTGCGCGCCGGTGCAGGTCGACGATCGCGGCAGCACCCACCTCAGCGTGGTACAGGTCGACGACGACGGCGCGGTCGCCCATCGCTGCGGCCAGCGCCTGGCGCCGGTCCGACCCGATGACCACGTCGACGCCGAGACGGGTGGCGGCAGCCATGAAATCGGCGGCGCGGTAGGTAAAGCTCGGAACCAGCAGGAGCACGCGCGGCACGGGCGTATCATCGTTCCATGGAAACGCTCGAACCGATCTTGCGCGTCACCGACGAGGCCCGAGCCCAGGTGGCTGGGGTGCGAGCGAGCGAGAACGACCCCGAGTCGCTCGCATTGTGGCTCGAGGTCGTCGGTCAGGCCGACGGTGAGTACACCTACGACATGTGGTTCCAGGCCACGTCCGACGCCAGCACCACCGACGCGGTGCAGCACGCCGACGACATCTCGATCGTGATCCCCGCGGCCAGCGTCGACAAGGTGCGGGGCGCCACGCTCGACCTGTCCCGCGATCCGGCGGGCGGGGGCATGATCATCGTCAACCCCAACCGGCCCGAGCCCCCCGCGCCTCCCGCCGGCGTCCCCGAAGCCGACCTGAGCAGCGAGTTGGCGCAGCGCGTACTCGCCGTGCTCAACGAGCAGATCAACCCCGCCATCGCGTCGCACGGCGGACGGGCGGAACTGGTGGCCGTCGACGACGACACCGCATACCTGCGGTTGTCTGGCGGGTGCCAGGGGTGCGGCATGGCCGCGGTCACGCTCAGCCAGGGCATCGAAGTCGCCATCAAGGACAACGTGCCGGAGATCAGCCGGGTGGTCGATGTCACCGACCACGCCAGCGGCGAGAACCCCTACTTCGAAGCAGCCAAGAAGTAGAGCGAAGCGAACTGACAGTCGAAACGCGCGCCATACCGCGCGGTTTGACTGTCAGTTCGGGTGGCTCAGGCGAAGCGGCCGGCGTCGGTCGCCGCGTAGGACGACACGCCGGCGTCGACCGCCGCGGTCTGCTCCACCTTGGCCACGATGTCGGCCAGCGCCGGACCGGGCAGCGCGCAGGTCGACTCGGTGCTGGGCATGCCGGTGCGGGTGCGGCTCAGGATGCAGCCCACGCTGGCCGCCGGCTCCCCCGACTCCTTGGCCAACGCCACGATGTGGCACTGCGGCTTGCCCTCGATGCGCAGGCCGGGCAGCGCATCGGAAAGGATCATCAGCTGCTTGGGGTTGACCCGCACGAGGACGACGTCGGGGTCGATTGGTGATTCCTCGAGCGGGCCGTACGTGACGTAGTTCGGACGTTCGGCCACCGCGGGCATCGCCGGGAACATCTCCGGGGTCACCCAACCGGCTTCGACGAGCGCGCCCACGTCGGCGTGCGTCGCCGCCTCTTCGAGGGGGATCATCCCGTGGGTGTAGCTGCCGACCGAACAGTTGCCGTGATCCTCGGGAACGGTGGTGAATGTGCGCTCCACTCCGTGCACCCAGAAGACGCACCCAGCGGGGACCCGGCCGGTGCGACCGTCGGCGGCGGGCGGCGGCATAGGTGCGTCGAACGGGCCGACGCCGACCGGCGCGTCAGCCGTGAAGGTGATCGCGATCGGCGGCGTGCTGAGATGCAGCGCCGCGGTCAGGCGCTGAGAGAGTTCGGGCCATGCGGTCGGCATGGGCGGGACTCTACGCGTGCGTCAGAAGCTCGGCGTACTTGTCGAGCAACGGAAGGACAACGTCGCTGGTGGCCGACGGCAAGCCGAACACCGTGCGGGTCACGCCCATCTCGGCGTAGTAGTCGAGCTTCCCCTTGTCGGGCGTCGAGAAGAAGATGAGCAGGTCGATGTCCTTGGCGTCGCGACCGGCTTCCTCGGCCGCCTGGTGCAGCGCAGGCAGACTCTCGCGCACGCCGGCCCCGCCGATCGGCATCCACCCGTCGGCGTACTCGGCGATGTGGCGGAACAGCTTCGGGCCCGGCGCGCCGCCCACGAAGATCGGCGGGTTGGGGCGTTGCACTGGCTTGGGCCAGGCCCAACTCGGTGGCAGCTTCACGTACTTGCCGTCGAACGCCGCCTCGTCGTCGTTCCACAGCGACTTCATGGCCAGCATCTGCTCGCGTACGCACTCGCGGCGGTCCTTGGGCGCCACCCCGTGGTCCTCCATCTCGTCGACGTTCCAGCCGTACCCGATACCGAACAGGAACCGTCCGTTCGACACGGCGTCGAGCGACGCCACTTCTTTGGCCAAGACGATCGTGTCCCGTTGGGCGACGAGGCAGATGCCGGTTCCGACCTTCAGGTTCTCGGTGACCGCGGCGGCGGCGCCGAGCATCACGAAGGGATCATGCGTGCGCCGGTACTCGTCGGGCAGCTCACCCCCGCCCGGATACGGCGTGCGCCGCGACACGGGGATGTGGGTGTGCTCGGGCAGGAAGAGCGATTCAAACCCGCGCTCCTCCAACGCTCGGGCCAGCTCGATCACTCCGATCGACTTGTCGGTCAAGAAAATCGTCACTCCGATGTCCATCCGGCCGACCCTATGACGCGTAGGGCGAGTCCGGGGCCTCGCGGACGGCGCCACTGTCCTCGAACACGAGGAAGCGGTCGAACGACCGCATGAACCAGCGGTCGTGCGTGACGGCGACGACGGTGCCGTCGAACCCGGCCAGCGCGTCCTGCAAGGCCTCGGCCGATGCGAGATCGAGGTTGTCGGTGGGCTCGTCCAGCAACAGCAACGTCGCCCCGCCCAACTCGAGCAAGAGCACCTGGAGCCGAGCTTGCTGGCCCCCCGACAACGTGGCGAAGGGCTGGTCCTCGCAC
>JACDEA010000211.1 GCA_013816725.1 Actinomycetota bacterium | reverse complement strand
GCCCAGGGCGGCTCGACGTGAACCCGCCGGACACGTCGAAGTGCCATTCGCCGCCCTTCTGGTCCAGCGCGACGAAGTTGACCTCGACGCCCTCCGGGAACTTCACGTTCTCGTGGATCTCCGTAAAGCCGTAGAGGTCGAGCGCTTGACGGGCGATGTCGCGCGCCGCCCGCCCTTCACGCACGGCGCGCGCTTGGAAGTCCTCGCCGGCGGCGCCCGGCGCACCGCGGCTCGCCACCGTCACGCGAAGGGGAACGAGATCGTCGTCGTCGTCAAGATCGTCCAGCCGCGCCCGTTCACCGTCGACGCGACGGCGGGCGGCCATGACGTACTCAGGATCGGTGTCGTAGCCGGCGTAGTGACGTTCGGTGCGCAGGGCCGCGATAGCGGTGGTGCCGGACCCCATGAACGGGTCGAGGACGAGGTCGCCGCGGTATGTATAGAGGTTGATCAGGCCGAGCGGGAGATCGACAGGGAACGGTGCGGGATGACCCACTCTCGTTGCCATCTCGGGCGGGAACTCCCACACGTCGGTGGTCGCCTCCATGAACTCGTCGCGGAAGCTCGATGCCTCCGACGGGAGCCCGAGCTTGGCCCGCTGCGTGGCAGGAATGGCTCGGTCGAACCGCCCTTTGCTCGCGACCACGATCCGCTCGGTCAAATCGCGCAGGACGGGGTTGCCCGGGCGCTGGAAGGATCCCCACGCGCACGACCCCGCGGCGCCGCGCGACTTGTACCAGATCAGCTCGCCGCGGAGGAGCAAGCCGAGACGGTCCTGCAGAATCCAGATGACGTCGGATGACAACGACCGGTACGGCTTGCGGCCGAGGTTGGCGACGTTGACTGCGATGCGCCCTCCCGGTTCCAACTTGCGGACCGACTCGGCGAACACCGCCTCGAGCATGTCGAGATAGCTGGCGTACGTCGCCGGGACGTGACCCGAGCCGAGAGCGGTCTCGTACTCCTTGCCGGCAAAATAGGGCGGCGACGTGACGACGAGGGCAACGGAGTTGTCGTCGATCTCGGTCATGTTGCTGGCGTCGCCGCAGAAGATCTCATTGACGGCTCGGTGCTCGCCCATCTCGACACTGAGGTCGAGACGGGGAGGCGTGAACCGGTCGTAGAACGGAGACGCGTCGTGGCTCTCGCGGCGGGACACACCGAAACTCGAGGTGGTCGTTGCCCGCCGAGCAGCGGCGCGTCTCTTCTGGTTGTCGTCCCTCGGCTCGTCATCCACGAGTGGCTCCCTTGCTGCCCGGACCGTACCATCACGGAGTTACACAGATGTAGTTACGCTATCGGACGCCTGCTTGTCGTAACGCGGGGAACCGGGCCCCCCCGGGACGCTCCGAGAAGAGGGTTTGTTACTATCTACGTAGGGGAAATTACCGAGGTTCCCACGGAGTTGATGAAGGTACATGGCAACCACTGATCTCGATCTCGGGCGCTACAAGCTCGGCTGGGCCGACAGCGACGACGATTACATCTTCAAGGCCGACAAGGGCCTGAACGAGAACGTCGTGCGTGAGATCTCGTGGTGGAAGGGCGAGCCGGAATGGATGACGAACTTCCGGCTCAAGGCGTTGCGCACCTTCGAGCGCAAGCCCATGGCCCCGTGGTTCGCGGTCAACATGCCCGACCTCGACTTCCAGGACATCCACTACTACCTGAAGCCCACTGAGAATCAGGTCGACGAGTGGGACCAGCTGCCCGAGCAGATGCGCAAGACGTACGAGAAGCTCGGCATTCCCGAGGCCGAGCAGCGCTATTTCGCCGGCGTCACCTCGCAGATGGACTCCGAGGTCGTGTACCACAAGAACCGGATCGACCTCGAGAAGCAGGGGATCCTCTTCACCGACATGGACACCGCTCTCCGCGACCACCCGGAGATCGTCAAGAAGTACTTCGGCACCATCATCCCGCCCGGCGACAACAAGTTCGCCGCGTTGAACTCGGCCGTCTGGTCCGGCGGCAGCTTCATCTACGTGCCCCCGGGCGTGAACGTCGAGATGCCCCTTCAGGCCTACTTCCGCATCAACTCGGAGAAGGCCGGCCAGTTCGAGCGCACGCTGATCATCGCCGACGAGGGCGCGCAGGTTCACTACATCGAGGGTTGCTCGGCGCCCGTGTACACCAACGACGCGCTGCACTCCGCCGTCGTTGAGCTGATCGCCCACCCGAGCGCCCGCATCACCTACACCACGATCCAGAACTGGTCGCCCAACGTCTACAACCTGGTCACCAAGCGGGCCAGGGCCGAGACCGAGGCCCATGTCGAATGGATCGACGGCAACATCGGGTCCAAGCTCACGATGAAGTACCCGTCGGTGTTCCTGGTCGGGCCCAAGGCGTCGGGCGAGGTGCTGTCGGTGGCCTACGCCGGCGAAGGCCAGCACCAGGACGCCGGCGCCAAGATGCACCACTTCGCCCCGGAGACCACGTCGACGATCATCTCGAAGTCCATCGCCAAGGACGGCGGCCGCTCCGATTACCGCGGGCTGGTCCACGTGGCCGAGGGGGCCAAGGGCGCCAAGAGTTTCGTGCGCTGCGACGCCCTCCTCCTCGACGACCACTCGATCTCCGGCACCAAGCCCTATATGGAGGTCGAGGAGCGGGACGCCCGCATAGGCCACGAGGCCACCGTCTCCAAGGTGGGCGACGAGCAGCTCTTCTACCTGATGAGCCGGGGCCTCACCGAGGAGCAGGCGATGGGGATGATCGTCAATGGCTTCATCGAGCCGATCACGCGCACGCTGCCCATGGAGTACGCCGTGGAGTGGAGCCGCCTCATCGAGCTGCAAATGGAAGGCTCGATCGGCTAGACAGCCGTCTCACATTCTCAATAGATGTCCGTCGATTCGCCCGACGAACACGCTGCGACCGGCCTGCAGATGGCCGGTCGCAGTTGTTTTTGCCCGCACCGCGAGGAATTCCCGATTCTGGAGGCAATAGGTCGCTGAATCAGCGACCTATTGCCTCCAGAACGGTTAGACGCCTTCGTAGGTGACGGTCGCGACCTTCCAGTCGCCGTTGGTGTTCGTCAGGTGGAGCTTGATGAGCCCGACGTCGTAGCGGTAGGCGCAGTCGGATCCGAGGCTGGCCGAGGCGCCGCTGTCGCAGCTGCGGAACTGCACCTGCTTGGCCGGCTTGCCGAACAGCGCGGCGACGGCCTCCGGCGTCGCCGCCTGACCCGCCGCTTGGCGGTCGCCCGCCTGCCACTGGAGGATCAGGTGGCGGACGGCCTCCTCGGGCTTGGAGAACTTGAGTTGCGGCGGCGGCGGGGCGGTGATGGCGACCGACGTCGTCGTCACCACCGTCGGCAGCGCGGGCTTGCTGTGGCCACCGCACGCCGCGCCGAGAAGCGCGGCGACCAAAACCCCTGCGATACCCAAGTTGCGCACCGGTACAGTTTCGCCTCCGCACCGGGGCAGAGGGGGTGATGCGGTGGGGTGATGGCAGCACCGCATCTAATGGCAGCACCGCATCTGATGGCAACATGGAGTGAATGCCGATGCGCGAGGACTGCCGCAACTACGAGAGCCGCACGTACGCGTCGGGCGAAGTCGTCCGCATGTGCCGGCTCGATCTGGCGCCCGACGCCCCGTGGCGTTGTCCCGAGGAGTGCGTCAAGTTCTCCCGCCGCACGTTCGACGCTGGTTGGACCGTCGCGCCACTGACGCCCAAGCCCACCCCGCCGGCGCCCGACGATTTTTCCGCCGCCGGCGCCGCCGAGTTGCTCGACGCGGCCGAGGACATCATCAATTCCGTCGGTCCCGAGGTGCTCAAATCGGTCAAGCGCCAGCGTGAGGGGACCAAGAATCCGATCGCCCGCGGCGCCAACCGCCTTCGAAAGAAGCGCAAGAAGAAGTAGCCGGTCTATAAGGACCCCGCCAGCCCGTAAACTGGTTGCTTATGCGCGGGCAATGGTGGATTCCGGTGATCGCGATCGTGCTGGGCACGGGCCTCGCCATCGCGATCGATCGCGTGCCTGGCGGTGGCGGTCAGGGCGACGTGAAGCTGTCGCAGGTGGCCCGCACAACGACCACCCGCGCCACCGCCGACGAGGAAACCACGACGACGATCTTCGAGGACACCACCACCGTCCCCGCCGACGTCAGCCAGTACGCGGCGGGAACCGATGGTGGCGGCTCCGCCGGCAACACCACGGCAACCCCCTCGCGCGAGGGCTCTGGGGGTGGCACGCGCTCCACTCGGTCGGGTGGAAGCGGGAGTGGCGGTGGTGGAAGCGGAAGTGGCGGCGGCGGAACGACGCCGGGTACGAACGCGACCACGCCGGGCGCTACCGGCACGACGGTGGCCGGCTCGCAAGGCAGCCGCGAATGGTGCGCCAAGCAGGGCCACGATTCCGCTGCCTACGAGTGGTGCCAGAACCAGTACGGCGGTGGCACGCCTGGCACGACGCGACCGCCCCGCACCACCACGACGTCCCACACCACCACGACGTCCCACACCACCAGCTCGACCGATTTTTGATCCGTTTCCGTTACCGGATCGTCGACGTCTTCTCCGAACGCCCGCTCGCTGGCAACGCGCTGTGCGTCGTACTCGACCCGTGTCCTGATCCGGTGATGCAGGCCCTCGCCCGCGAGGTCAACCTCAGCGAGACGACGTTTCCGGTGGTCACCGACGCGGCGGCGTACGACGTCCGCATCTTCACGCCGACCACCGAGCTGCCGTTCGCCGGCCACCCGTCACTGGGGACGGCGTGGACGTTGGGCGCGCAACGGTGGACGCAGACCAGTCCCGGCGCCACCGTCGTCATCGACGCCGACGGCGACGGTGCCGTGATGAGCCAGCCCGACCCGGTGTTCACCGACGTCGACCCCGAACCGTTGGCCGCCGCGCTGGGTTTGCCGTCGCACGCTGCGATCCGCGC
>JACDEA010000210.1 GCA_013816725.1 Actinomycetota bacterium | reverse complement strand
GAGTTCGACCTCGTAGCCGGTGTTGGTGGCGATCTGCTTGAGGAGCGGCGCAACCTGGTCGTACGGCAATTCGGACCCATTGCTCGAGATGGCCTGGCCTTCGATCTTGAGCCCGGAGAACGTGCAGGAGGCGGTGCGACTGGGCTCGCCGCCGACGGCGCTGACGATCCGTGCCGCGGAGCGGACCGCGTCGATCGTGATCTGCCCGCCGAGAAGGGACACGTTCTGCACTACGGCGTAGCCCTCGGAGATGAGCTTGCCACCGGCGATCGGGACGACCTGCGAGTACGACTCGTTGTTGCCGACCTTGACCAGCCCGGCGTCGAAGCCGCCCGCGCGCGAGAACCCCGTGGCGCGGTACTCGTCGCCGATGGCCTCGGCCCAGGCCGTGAGCGGGATGGCGTCGCTCTGCTTGCAGATGCTCTGGGCCTGACCATTGCCGGGCGGTGACCCGGTCCCGTCCTTGTTGACCACGCACTTGTAGACCCGGTCCTGCGGGGGTTGGCCGCTGTCGGCCGGCGGCGGCGGGTAGAGCGCTTCGGCATAGGCCGGGAAGCCTTTGGCCTCCTGCAGCCCGGTGTTGGGCGCCACCCCGGGGGCAACGCCGCCCGACAGAAAACACGAGATGTTCGGCGCGTTGGGGTCGGCGGTCTTGTCGCACGACGGCGCCGACCACAGGACCGCGTACGCGATCGTGCCGAGATCGAGGTTGGCGCCGCGGGCGGTCATGGTGAAACTCACCGAGCCGCCGCCGTAGTCGTCACGGTCGAGCGTGGAGTAGGCGTAGGCCGTGCTGGGGTCGACGAGGAGCGCCGCGGCGCCGTTCCCGATCGTGACGGCTTTGGTTTCGACGGCGCCGTGGAGCGACGTCGGCAGGTCGGCGGCCGCCGGTGGCGCCGCCAGCGCCGCAGGTCCCCAACTGCTTGCTCCAAGCAAAACCGCGGCAACTGCGGTACCCAGCACCTTGCGCATGAGCGAAGGGTACCCAACGCGAACGCTCCGTCGTCGGCAGCCTGAATATGATGCGCCCCGGTGTACTGGGCCCAGCTCGTCGTCGCAGGATTGTTCGCCGGCGCGGTCTACGCCTTGTACGGCCAGGGCATCACGCTGGTCTACAAGGCCACACGCGTCCCGAACTTCGCCCACGGCGCCATCGGAACCGTCGGCGCCTTCGTCTTCTTCAAGCTGTGGGACGGGTCGGCCAAACGCCTTCTGATCCCGTGGATCCACTTCAAGATCCCGTTTACCGGCGTGAGCTGGAACCCCAACCCGCCCGCGCTCCCGTTCGCCGCCGCGCTGGCGGTGGCGCTGGTGATCAGCGTGTTGCTCGGGTTGCTCGTCGAGCGCGCCGCCATGCGCTACCTCGTCGACGCGCCCACGATCTCGCTCATCGTGGCCACGATCGGGATCTTCATCGTCATCACTGGTCTGGCCATCGACATGTTCAACCAGCAGACCGAGACGGTGCCGCCGCTGTTCAACGACCACGTGTACAGCGTCGGTGGAATCCGTTTCTTCACCACCGACGTCATCGTCGCCATCCTGGCGTTGGTTCTCGCCATCGGCCTCGGTACGTTCTTCCGGTTCACCAATCTCGGCATCGCCATCCGCGCCACCGCCGACTCTCGCGAAACGTCGCGGCTGCTCGGGATCAGTGCCGACCGGGTCGCCGCCTTCGCCTGGGCGGCGGGTTCGTTCCTGGCCACGCTGGCGGCGATCCTGATCATCGCCCGCAGCAACCGTCAGCTCGATTTCGTCTCGCTCACCATCCTCATCGTCCCCGGTTTCACCGCAGCGATGTTCGGCGGCTTCACCAGCCTGGTGGGCACCTTCATCGGCGGGCTCACGCTCGGCGTGGCCCAGAACCTGTTCATCGGCGTGCACTGGCCGACACGATTCCTGTCGACCGCGTTCGGCGCCGCCGGCGCCCCGCAGTTCGTCTCGTTCCTCGTCGTCGTCATCGTCCTGATGACGCGGCCGAAATTTATCTTCAAGGGCGTCCGAGTCGACGAGGAGTCCGGCGTCGGCCTGGGCAAGGCGCGCAGTGGTCTCGCCCCCGAGGACCAGTTGCGGCGGGTGCTCGACCGCCGCAACACGCTCCTGCTCCTGCTCGAGGACTGGAAGATCGGGAGGTGGCTGCTCGCCGCGCTGTGCGTGATCCCGCTACTGGCGATCCCGGTCTTTACCGTTTCGTACTGGTCGACCGTTCTGGGCAGCGCGGTGTTCTACGCCCTCATCGTCCTGTCGATCGTCGTCCTCACCGGGTGGACGGGCCAGATCTCGCTTGCCGCGCTCGGCTTCGCCGGGGCCGGCGCGTTCGGTACCGCGCTGCTGTCCACGCAGTTCCACATCCCGTTCTTCTTGGTGATGCCGATGTCGGGCCTGATCGGCATCCCCCTGGCGCTCCTGATCGGCGTCCCCGCCCTCCGGCTTCGGGGGTTCTTCCTGGCGCTGGCCACGCTGGCATTCATGGTCGCCTGCGAGACGTGGCTGTTCCCGCAGTCGTTCTTCTCGACGCACAACGACGTGGCACGCGGTGTGCTGCGCGACGACCTCAGCCAACCGTCGTTCTACATGTCGCTGGCCTTCGCCGCTCTCGTCTACATCGGCGTCCGGAATCTCGGCCGCACCCGCGTCGCCCGGGCCTGGCATGCGATCCGCGATTCGGAGAACACGGCGATCTCGATGGGCATCGACCCGGTGCGTTACAAGCTCTTGGCCTTCGCCGTCTCCGGCTTCATCGCCGGCGTGGCCGGTGGTTCCTTCGGTTACCTGAACCTAAAGATCGTCGCCGCCAACTTCACGTTCTTCTTCACGCTGACGTACATCACCGCTGCGGTCATCAGCGGCATCGCCATGCTGGCCGCCGGGCCGTTGGCCGCGTTCAACTTCGTGCTGCTCCCCACCATCACCGCCCGGTCGATCAGCGGTACCAACGAAGCCATCTTCATCATCGGCGGGCTGCTGGCGGTGCTCACGGTTATCCAGTATCCGAACGGCCTGGCCTACTTCTACTCGCGCGTGCTGCGCCGATTCGAAGCGGGCGAGCGGGTGGCCTGGGCGTCGACCACCGACGCAGAAGGCATAGCCCCGGCGGCGGCGGGAGCCGGCACCGAGGAAGAAGAGGAAGAGTTGTTCAACCGCGCCGCCCACGGCGACCTCTCGCTGCCGGCAGGAGTGCCCGGTGCCTGACTCCTTCTTCGAGATCGCCGGGATCTCCCTTCGTTTCGGTGGGCTCCAGGTGCTCAACGACGTCAGCTTCACGGTGGAACAGGGCGAGATCGTCGGTCTCATCGGGCCCAACGGCGCCGGCAAAACGACGCTGTTCGACGTCGTGTCGGGCTTTCACAAGCCGGCCGGCGGGCACATCTGGTTCAAGGACGTCGACCTCGTCGAGGAACGGCCGTACCGGCGCGCCTGGCTCGGCCTCGGCCGCACGTTCCAGACGGCGCGGTTGTTCCAGAACGAAACGGTCCTCGACACGGTGAAAACTGCCTGCCACCGCCGCATGGGAGGCGGCGCGCTCGTGAGCACGCTGCGCGGCGCGCTGGGGACTCCCAGCTCGGTGACCGCCGAGCGCGAGGTCGAAGAGCGAGCCCAGATGATGATCGCCCGGCTCGGGCTCGACGACTACTCCAACAAGCTGTGCTCGGAGTTGTCCTACGGCACGTTGCGGCTCACCGAGCTGGCGTCGATGCTCGCCATGGAGCCCGAGTTGGTGCTGCTCGACGAGCCCAGTTCGGGCATTGCGCAGCGGGAGACCGAGGCCCTCGGGCCGCTCCTCCTCGAGCTGCGCGAGGAGCTGGGCGCGACGTTCCTCCTCATCGAACACGACATGCCGCTGATCATGGGCATCTCCGACCGGATCGTCGCACTGGCCAGCGGGGAGATCCTGGCGCAGGGCACGCCGGCGGAGGTCCAGGCGAACGACCAGGTGATCGAGAGTTACCTCGGCGGCCGGGTCGACCTCGACGAGGTCGTGGCGTGAGTCCCGCACGCGAACTCATTCTCGAGCTCGACCAGGTCCGCGCCTCTTATGGCGCGGTCGAGGTCCTCCGGGGCGTGAACTTCACGGTGCGCAAGGGCGAAGTCGTAGCCCTCCTCGGCACCAACGGCGCCGGCAAGTCGACGATCCTGCGCTGCGTGTCGGGACTGCTGAAGACCGACGCCGGCGAGATCCGTTACGAGGGCCAGAACATCGCCGGCATGGCCACTGAGGACACCGTGCGCCTGGGGATCACGCAGGTCCCCGGCGGCCGCGGCCTGCTCCCCAACCTCAGCGTCGAGGAGAACCTCCGGATGGGCGCCTACCCGATCCGTCGCCAGCGGGCCAAGGTCAAAGCCGGCTACGACCGGGTGTACGGGATCTTCCCCCGGCTGGCCGAGCGCCGGCGCCAGCTGGCCGGGCTGCTGTCCGGCGGCGAGGGCCAGATGCTGGCCATCGGCCGGGCTCTGATGCTCGAGCCCAAGCTGATGATGATCGACGAGCTGTCGCTGGGACTGGCTCCGCTCATCGTCCAGCAACTGGTAAAGATCGTGCGCGACATAAATGCGAGCGGTGTATCGATCATTCTTGTAGAGCAATCAGCCAACTTGGCCTTGTCGATCACGGACCACGCCTACTTCATCGAGAAGGGGCAACTACGGTTCGACGGGTCGTCCAAGGAACTGTTGGAACGCGACGATTTGCTGCGGTCGGTATTCCTGGCCGCAGCTCGCTGAGGAGGTAGTCCGATGTCGCACATCCAAGAGGCCGTGCTCCGGAAGGTCATCGCGCTGGGGACCGCGGCCATGCTGGTGGCCTCGCTGTCGGCCATCGCCGTCGTGCGGGCCGACCATCGCAACGCGCCGACGCGCCTGGCCAGCGGCGGGCGCACGGCCAACGGGCTCCAAGGCCTTGATGAGGGGGCCGGCGCGGCGA
>JACDEA010000209.1 GCA_013816725.1 Actinomycetota bacterium | reverse complement strand
GAGCAGCTCGCCGCCGCGGATCATTGACAGCGTGTCCATGAGCCACGCCATGACCCGGCCGTCGGTGTTCACGTCGGGCGCGGGCACGTCGAGGTCGGGGCCCAGCAGTGGCGCGATCTCCACCGTGTAGCGCCGCGTGACCCGTTCCAACTCGTGGATCGACATCGCCGTCGGGTCGCAGCGCACGCCGCCCTTCGACCCCCCGAACGGCAGGTTGGCCACCGCGGTCTTGAAGGTCATGTTGGCCGACAAGGCGATCACGTCGTTGACCTCGAGCAGCGGGTGGAACCGGATGCCGCCTTTGGCCGGCCCGCGCGCGGTGTTGTGATGCACGCGCCAGCCGGTGAACACCTCAACCCGGCCGTCGTCCATGCGGACGGGTATCGACACCTCGAGGACCCGCTTCGGTATGCGCAGGACGCGGTGGATGTCGGGGTCGATGCCGGTGAGCTTGGCGGCGTCGTCGAGACGTTCGAGTACCGCCGCCCAGGGGTCGGTCGCAGCTACTGCCACTGCGCCAACGTTACAGAGAGGGCGTGACTCCTTCGCGGTAATGGATGAACAGCGACTCCATCGCCTCGGCCATGCCGTCGGCGGTGGCGCCGTCGGACAAGTGCACGGTGACCTCGTTGGAGAAGATGTGCACGGCGTCGATACCGCCGCCCTCGAACAACATGTGCGCCAGCGCGTCAGGGGGGCGAGTGCCGGAAGCATCAGCGATCGAGTGGTAGCGCTCGTGGCCCATCCCGGTGAGGCTGCGGTTCAGCTCGAAGCGCACCACGCCCGGCGTCGACGTCGGCTTCTGGATGACGGTGATCGGCTGGCCCATGTTGCGGAGCAGAGTAGTCCGGTCGATACGCTGGCCCGCGATGGCTGAAGCGCAACGCGACCACGTCCCCTGGCGGATCATCTTTGGCACCATCTTCGCCGTTCTCGCGGTCGGCGTCGGGATGCTCCTGCTGATGAGGCTCACCCGCATCCTCGGGTTGGTTGTCGTGGCCGGGTTCTTCGCGCTGATACTGGGCCCGCCCGTCGAGTTCCTCGAAAGCCGTGCGCACATCCGCCGCGGTTTGGCCACGATCATCGTCGTCCTCGGCGGTCTCGGCCTGGTCGCGGCGATGCTCTACGCGTTCATCCGGCCGATAGTCGACCAGACCGCGAAGTTCGTCGACGATCTCCCCGGCTACGTCGACGACGCCCAGGCTGGCCGCGGCGCGATCGGCCACCTCGTCAAGCGGTACAACATCGACGACTACGTAACCCGCAACCAGCAACGGCTGAAGAAGTCACTGACGTCATCGGGTCGTCAGGTCCCGCACTATGTCGGCAAGGTGGCCAGCGGCGTCGTGGCCACTCTGACGATCTTCGTGCTGGCCTTCCTGATGTTGCTCCAAGGCCCGCGGATCCAGCGTGGGGCCCTGCAGGTGATCGAGCCACCAAGGCGGCGGAAGCGGGCCGCGAAGGTCGCAACGGACTGCGCCCGCGCCGTCACCGGCTACATGTTCGGCAACCTCGTGATCAGCGTCATCGCCGGGGTGGTGGCGTACGGGTGGCTGATGATCATCCGCGTGCCATTCAAAGAGACGCTCGGCCTCTGGGTTGCATTCGCCGACCTGATCCCACTCGTAGGAGCGACGCTGGGCGCCGTACCCATGGTGCTGGTCGCCTTCTTGCACTCGGTCCCGGCCGGGATCGCGACCATCGTCTTCTACATCGTGTACCAGCAGTTCGAGAACCACGTGTTGCAGGTGTCGATCATGTCGAAGACCGTCGATCTGAACCCGCTGACGGTGTTGATCAGCATTCTCGCGGGAGTGGAACTGTTCGGCATCATCGGCGCCCTCCTGGCGATACCGGCCGCCGGCGTCATCCAGGTGATCGTCCGCGACATCTACGACACACGCCGCGGGCGGCTGAAGCCCGAGCCCACGGTCGGCGTCGACGAGGTGCCGGTCAGCCAGGCCGACTTGTAAATGGCGGCCGTCGACGTCGTCGAGATCGAGGGCCACATCATCGACTCGCTGACGCTGGCCAAAGTGATGGACGTCATCCTGGCCGCCGGCGCCGACTACCGCGTGGTCGACGTCGCCATCGGTCGCACCAACGCCGACGTCAGCCGGGCCCGCATCGAGATCACCGCCGCCGACGAGGACACGCTCGACGCCCTCCTCGCCGAGCTGAAGGTCCACGGCGCCAATCGCACCGATTCGGGCGACGCGCAACTGGCCGACGTCGAGCGCGACGGCGTTCTGCCGCCCGGCTTCTATTCGACGACCAACCTACCGACATCGGTGCGGATCGAAGGCCGCTGGGTCGACGTCGAGAACCCCGAAATGGACTGCGCCGTCGTGCTGCGGGCCGACGGCCGGGCCCGCACCTACCCGATGCACCGGGTGCGCATCGGTGATCGGGTGGTGGTCGGCCAAGACGGCGTGCGTGTCGCGCCGTTCGAGCGGCCGCGCGGCGCCAGCCCGTTCGAGTTCATGACATCGGAGGTCAGCTCCGAGAAGCCCAAGGCGCTGCTCGTGCAGGACGTGGCGGCGCGCATCACCCGGGCCAAGGCCGAGGGCGGGAAGGTCCTGGCGGTGTGCGGGCCGGCCGTCATTCACACCGGAGCGGGTCCCGCGGTGGCCCGCCTCGTCGGCGGCGGGTGGGTCGACGTGCTGTTCGCCGGCAACGGGTTCGCCGCCCACGACATCGAGTCCAACGTGATGGGCACGTCGCTGGGCGTGTCGCTTCAGGGCGGGCTGGCCGCCGACGGCGGTCACGCCAACCACCTGCGCGTGATCAACGAGGTGCGCCGGTACGGCTCGATCGAGGCTGCGGTCGACGCTGGCTACGTCGACGGCGGCGTGATGTTCGAGTGCGTGAAGCGGGGCGTGCCGTTCGTGCTGGGCGGCTCGGTGCGCGACGACGGCCCGCTACCCGACGTGTACACCAACGTGGTCGAGGCGGCCGACGCCATGCGCTATCTGGTAACCGGAGTCACCGTCGCCATCATGCTGGCGTCGACGCTGCACGCCATCGCCAGCGGCAACCTGCTGCCGGCCGGCGTCGAGACCTATTGCGTCGACATCAACCCCGCCGTCGTCACCAAGCTGGCCGACCGCGGCAGTCACCAGGCGCTGGGGATCGTCACCGACGTCGGCCTGTTCATCGCCGAACTAGCCGATGTTCTTTGTTAGCGGAGGAAGGCGGAGGCGGAGCCGGAGCCGCCCGGCCAGCAGAGGAAGGCGGAGGCGGAGCCGGAGCCGTCCGGCCAGCGCAGGAAGGCGGAGGCGGAGCCGGAGCCGCCCGGCCAGCGCAGTTGAGTTGGGGATGGCGCTACCTGATGTGCCCGCCGGAGCACTTCGGCGTGCTGTACGAGATCAACCCGTGGATGCACACCGAGGTGACCGTCGACCTCGACAAGGCCCGCGCCCAGTGGGACGGCTTGGTTCGCGTGCTGCGCGACGCCGGCGCCACCGTCGACGTCATGGATCCCCACCCCGATCTGCCCGACCTGGTCTTCACCGCCAACGCCGGGATCGTCAACGGCGCGCAGTTCGTCCCCGCTCGGTTCCGCCACCCGCAGCGCCAAGGCGAGACCGCGTATGACGTCGAGTGGTTCTCGGCGCGCGGATACCAGGTCGACGAGTTGCCCGTCGACGTCCGCCACGAGGGCGCCGGCGACGCGCTGCCGTTCGGCGCCGGTCTGATCTCGGGCTACCGCTTCCGCTCCGACGCCGCCGCTCATGCCCACGTGTCGCGGCTGACCGGCGCCGCGGTGCGGTCAATCGAGCTGGCCGACGAGCGGCTGTATCACCTCGACCTCACGCTGTGCCCGCTCGACGAGCGGCGGGCCATCGTCGCCCCGCTCGGGTGGGACCGCTACGGGCGGCGGGTGATGGAGGCGGTGGTGGCCGAGCCGTTGGTGCTCGAGGACGACGAGGCACTGGCCTTCGTCGCCAACTCCGTCGTGGTCGGGTCGCGCGTCGTGATGCCCTCGTGCCCGCCGCGGGTCGGCCGCCAGCTCGAGGCGTGGGGGTTCGAGGTCGCCGTCGTCCCCGTCGACGAGTTCCTTAAAGCCGGCGGCGGCTGCCGCTGCCTCACCCTCGCCCTCGACGTCACGCTCTGAATACGCTGGCCAGAGCATGTGTCGGTGCTCAGTTACCGGAAAACGCGACCTGGCACCGACACACGGCTTTTGCGACGTCGTCGAGCGATGACGTAAGTGGGTGGAAGCCGAAGCGGATGAGGTCGGCGCGGGTGTCGGTCACGAGGCCGGCGGCGGCGAGACGCTGCGATACGGCGGCGGCCTCGGGGTGACGTACGGCGACATGGCCGCCCCGCTGCTCGGGCGTGACCACCTCGGCCGCCGCGCCGACGCCGTCGATGAACGCTGCTGTCAGCGCCAAGCTCGCCTCACGGACGGCGGTCATGCCGGTGAGACCGGCGGCGGCGTCGACCGCCGCCAGCGCCAGGATCGACGGCGTGCCGGCCAGGAACCGGCGGATATCGGGCTCGGGGTCATACGCCGGCCCCATCGCGAACATGTCGCGCTGGCCGAACCACCCCCAGATCGGCTGGCGCATCGATTCCTGTAGGTCCCGGCGCACGTACAGATAGGCCGGCGCTCCCGGCCCAGCGCACAACCACTTGTACGTGCAGCCGACCGCGAGGTCGACCCCGCTCCCGTCCAGATCGACGGGCACGATGCCGCCGGCATGGCTCAGGTCGACCATCGCCAGCGCGCCGACGGCGTGGGCCTCGTCGACGAGGTCGGCCACATCGCCCAGCGCGCTGGTGCGGAAGTCGACGAGGGACCGGCACACCAGGGCCGTGTCCTTGTCGGCGTGGCGCCGGATCTCCAGCCCCCGCGCCGACGCCAATCCCTCAAGCACGTAACGATCGGTGGGAAACTCGTCGGCGCCGCCCACGATGTTGCCGCGGTCGGGCC